>CASEBB010000001.1 GCA_949286015.1 uncultured Succinivibrionaceae bacterium
GAAGAATTCGGAAATTAACGAAGAACCCTTACCCTCAAAATAAGGGCAACAGACATTCATCATGCCTGTCCAATGCCCCTAATTGATCCCATTCATGCGTCTGTACGGCTATGGATGGGGGTCCTCGTTAATTTCCGAATCTACCACTAGTCGCGACGGTTAATCAGCTGCTGCAGGCGCTGGTCAATGTTACGCAGCTTCTCCTGCTGTTGCTGGTGCAGATGCTTCTGGCGCAGACGCTCCGTCTCACGCTGCTGGTACTCCTCCCAGAGGTTGCTGTACTTGTAGTAGCTGTTGTGAGGGTTTTGTGGCAGATCCTCGCTCAGAGGAACATGCTTGACCATGAAGCCCAGCTCTAAGCTGCGCGAGTCGTCTTTTGGTTCGACCTTAAAGATCGCCTCACGCTCCACTGAGTTTGGGTACGCCTCCACTTGCAGCTGTTCCAGCAGCTGTGGTGGATTTAAGCGGTGCATGGACTGCCAGTAAGGGTACAGCTCGTGGTTCCAGAAGAATAAGGCACTGGCAGCCATACCAATGAAGTTGACCCAAAAGCAGGCGTCCATGAAGAGTCCCATAGAGATGCCACGCAGCTTCTTGTTGAGACGGCCCATGCGGGTGGTAGTCTCATACTCGCGCTGCATCTCGCGATCGAACGCTTGGAAGTGCACCTCGTTAGGGTAAAAGAGTGGCTCGATCTTGCTGAGGTCAGGCTGATCCATCAGCTTGTGCAGCACCGTCGAGAGGTTGAAGATAAAGTTAGACATAACCCTCCAATAACAGGAGAAGGGGACAAAGGCAGGCATGCAGTAAAGCCTGCTTGTCTACAATAGGAGCTTTAGTAAAACCTCACTAAAGCGGGGATAGAGCAAGCGCGTGGCTTGCTGAGTTGGTTTTGCCTACGAAAAACGAGAGTGACAAGTAAGGGAGTGCGTTCACACAGGAGTGCAAGATGTAACCTGTAGGTTGCCTCGGTGGGAGCGAGTACGATGGGTAAAAGACGCTATGAGCCACGCCGCAGGCTAGGTCGTAACTACCATCTCCAAAGCAGGCGGTAGTCACCGCTAAAACCCTGAGCGTATAGGGGCAGGTGCTGCCTCTAAGGCGCACTCTCCCCCTTAGTCGCGGTGTTGTAACCACACCAGCGAGCTCTTAGCCTTAATGTAGAGTCAAGACAGAGCTCCTGCCAAAGGCTCCAGAGCACGGCCTCAACTCCAGAGGTAAAAAGAAACAGCTTGGGCCATAGCCATAGCTATAGCCGTCACTCCAGCACAAAGCTCCGTGATGACGGCCATAGCCACAGTAGGGCCGAGCCAAGCTAAGAACGCTATCAGAGCGGTAGCCACAAATAGGTAGTGCCCGCGCACCAATAAGCGCCACGTCGCGGCAGTCGTAAACTGGGAGTAGCCCCTACAGGGAAGTGCACCGTAAGGGCTATCACCAGCTTGTGACCAATAAGAGCACTGGCACAAGCTGCTGCTTCAGATGTCGCTACGCCCGCAAGTGCTGCCGCACTACCAAGCCGCGCGCTTTATCGCTTGCTCTTTTTGTTGTGGCGCTTGCTCGGGCCGTGGCTTTGGTGCCCCAAGATGTGGCCACGACCAGGGTGATGTGGACGCACCTTGATTTTCTTAGGAGCGCTGTGGCGCTTGGTCGTGACCACCTGTGGTGGCTGCGGTGGTTCCAGCTCAGGTTTAGGCGCCTCAGGGGTAGAGCTTGGCGCGCTCTGCTCTTGAGACACAGCCTGCTCACCCTTGTCCGGCTCCGCCTTGGCGCCTGCGTCAGTACCCGCACCGGCATCAGGTGCAGTGGCAGCACCGCCGCTGAGCTTCTGCATCATGAACTCCGCCGTTTGCAGGGCCAGAGCATGAGGCATCCCGCCATTGATGCAGGCCTCGTAGTAGGAAGACCTAATGATGTCGCTGGCGCACTCCGTGATCTGCTCATCGCTAAAGTGCAGGTCACTACCAACGCCACCGACATTCGCCATTTGCAGCAGAGCCATGAGCGACGAGATGTCCCCCACGGCAGAGCCTGCAGCTGGCAGCGCATGCAGCCCTTGCAGGGTAGCCTCCATTGGCAGCTGGCTCTTGCTTAAAGTAAAGCCAGACACCAGTGGCGCGCCTATTAGTGGGGTGGCCTCTTCCTGCATTGGCATGAAGCGGCGTAACAGCTCAGTGCTGCTGGCCTTTAAGCCCATGGCGCTCTCCGCACGGTCAGGATCCATGAAGACCGCGACCGGAGTGCTTGGCGCGGCAGGAGTGGTAGGATTAGCAGGAGTTCCCACGGTGCTGGTGCTGGTATCGTCAGGGGAGCTCTGCACTACAGGGGGAACAGCATTGGTACTGCTCTCTGGGGTAGCAGCTACTTGCTCGCTGGCAGTGCTGGCAGTAGCAGCAGTTGCGGTCTTGTCCTCTGGGACGACCTTGCTCTGAGAGTGAGCGCTCTCTGGTGCTGGCTTGTCCGCAGTGACGCTGGTGCTCACTGGGGCGGGCGCTGGAGTAGGCTCGCTTTCAGTGACTACGCTCTTCTCTGGCGCTGAGCCGGAGCTCTCGCCAGTGGTGCCCGTGCTGGTCTCGACACCAGAGTCAGTGCTGGTCTCAACACTGGTCGCAGTGTCCGACTCCACACCGGTGTCAGTGCCCGTTACAGGACAGGACACGTCGCCGGTGCTGTCCTCAGCTGCAGGCTCTGGTATGACCTCGGCCTCAGCTTCAGGTGCGGTGTCAGCTTTGCCCGCCGCCTTCTTGGCTTGCGCCTGACGGCGCGCCTCCTTCTTGGCCTCGATCTCAGCTAAGCGCTGACGGACAAAGGCCGAGCTGTCCTCTGGAGCAAAAGGAGCGCAGATCAGACCATTAGCGTAGCTTGGGTCGTAGTGCTGGCACTGGCGTCTAAACTCCACTTCGGGATCAAAGAGTGGGTCATGTGGCACCAGATAGACGAGGCCGTCCTTTAACAGTACGCGGCCCACAGCAATAAGACGCTGCAGCAGACGCTCTAAGGTCTTCTCAGGGTAGATCTCTAAGAGATCTTCCATGCGGCTGCACTTGGCGACCTCCAAGATCATGAGCAGTAAGCACATGTCACGGCCCATGCTGTGGTTGAATAGCGCCCCCAGTGGTAAGTTGACGCGGTGCTGCTCTTCCTCCTGACGGCGATTGGCCTCGGCGCAAGCGGCGAAGTCAAAAGGCTCCACCGCCTCTGGCTTAAAGTCAGGGTCAGCAGGAATGAGGTAGGTGTGTTCCTCGTGGGTGCGGACGCAACCTAAGTTCTGCAGCATCAGCAGGTTGTGCGCGAAGCTCTTGTGGGTTAAGTGCAGGATCTTGCGTAAGACCTCATTGCCTAAACCATTGAAGTGCTTCAGGCCCTCTAAGACTGCATTGGTGGCAGCGGACAGCTTGCCGGAGGCAAAGGCCGCAAGATGCAGGTTGAAGGAGATGTTGCCGAGCTTGATGTGGCGCACCGCCTTTTGGGTGGTGGCCGAGCTGCTCACAACGCTCTCCACAGGTGAGGTGCCAACCTCAGAGGTGGTTGCTCCCTCAGAGGAAGTCGCTACCTCAGAAGAGGTTGTTACCTCAGACGAGGTGCTCACCTCGCTGTGAGGTGCACCCGCAGGGGCTAAAGACGCAGGGGACGCTGCGGTAGCGTGCTCCACGTCTGGTAAGACGCTGCCAGCGACCGCAGGAGCGGTTGTGGTTGCGTCTTTGGTGAGAGGATCTGACATATGGCAGATTTCCTTTTACAGGGCAGTTAGCGCGTGTTATCAGGGACAGAAACAAGGTCATGTAGGTGGAGCCCTGTTACGCCGCTTAACTGCGTGAGAGGCCATGGCATTTATCGTTAACGGGCCATGGCAGAAGGCTGGTAGGGACTACCAGTCGTTCGTGAATAAACAGGCCGTGCGGTACGACCGTAAGGTCTGAGGCCTTAAGGCTGACGACACGGTATGGTTTAAAGGTGGAAGAAAACGCTCGGCAGCGCTGAGAAGCGAGGCCTTGTGGGCATGGCCTCAGCGGCAGTGGCAACTTACAAGGGAGTGACCAGAAACTCAGGGGAGTGAGTGGTAAAGCCCTACGACACCAAGATGTAAGGTGGCGTCAGGAGCTCGGTGATGAGGCGCGCCAGCACCTCTGGCAGTTGCTGTGGCTGCGGTAGATCCTCGAAGTAACTAAACAGCTTCCTGTTCTCAGGGCAGTTAATGCCGAGGGTATAGACCTCAACCTGCTGTTGCTGGCAAGCCTCTAAGGCCTTACGGGTTTGCTTGATGTCATCAGGGGCACCGTCGGTTACCAGCAAGATGATGTTGCGAGCGCAGTTGAGAGTGAGCGCACAGTGCAGAGCAAACCACAGCGCCTGCGCCGTTGGGGTCTCACCATGTGGTGGGTAATAGAAGCGTGAAGCCACATGGGACGCCCTCTCGGTAGGGTTGAGCACGTTTAAGCAGGACAGGTTGTCGCTACCTGGGAAAAAGGTCGCCATGGTCTGTACCTGTGGCAGGCCCTCAAGTGCCATCGCCATGGCTAAGGCCGCTTGGCTGGCTTGATAGGCCCGTGAGTGCAATGGCAGGGGCTCAAAGCTGTTAAGCGGGATGACGTCCTCCGCTAGCAGGGCGGCGCGCTCTTGTTGCGACATGAGCACCGTGCCTTGGGAGAACGGCGGACGGCTTGGGGTAGAGGCTGCGAGGTGGCGGTAGTCATCAAGGCTCTGTACTACCTCGGAGCTGTTTAAGAGCTGCGGCTTATTGCCCCATGAGACGGGGCGATAGCCGTGAGGACCCTTGATGTAGTTCTTTTGCACCATCTCATTGAGCTCATAGAGCTCCTTTTGCCACGACAGCTGGTTAAGGGAGCTCATGTAGAGCGGGTGGTCAGTAAGTCCCTCCTCACTGTGGGGCTCATTGGCGACGCTGCTGCTCGCAAAGCTGCTGCGCCCCGCACCCACAGAGCCAGTGCTGGTAGCAGGGACAGTGGTAGCCAGAGGGTTAAAGATGCCAGTCTCTACCCCCATGTGATTGACGTCAGTGCGCATCGAAGCGGACATATCAAGCAGCAGGTGTAAGGAAGTGCTGTCGCTACTTTGCATCACCACTGGAGCCATGACATGACGCTCACCTAAAGGCGAGAGCACCACGCGCGCTGGGATCACATGCTTGCTCTGTGGGGTGCTATCTTGCTCTAAGCGCTGGCGTAAGCTCTGCCGCACCGCAGTTGTTTGCTGCTCTACAGCAGAGACAAAGTAGTCATGGGGCTCGTCATAAATGTCCCCACCCTCACGTGGTGAGATCAGCATGGGCTTGCTGCAATCCTCAGGATGGTGGAGCGCCATCTTGGTCACGACGTCAGCAATGGTTGGCAGCGCTAGGCGTGGCTGCGGGCGCTCTGACAGCGAGTTGTAGCTGCTGCCCGCAGTTCCTCCTAAGATAGGCTGGCCACTACCGTCAACATCCAGCGGGTTGACGGGAGTCGACTGATCGAGAGCACGCGTGGCGGCGGAGAATGATGGCAGTGGCTTTTGGTTGTGCCAAAAGGCCTGTAAGGCATCACTGAAGGTGCACTCCAAGCGTGGGTCGCGGGTGTTGGTTTCAAGCAGCGCGTACTGTCTGCGCTTGATGTGGTACTCGTTTAAGATGTCCGCAAAGCGTGGTTGCTCAAGCTCTGTAGCCTCATCTTCCACGCTCCCCCATGCTGGTTGGTGCGCTTGCAGCTTGAGCATGCGCTCACGCTCTTGAGCCAACTTGCCTAAGACCTCTTGCAGGGCGTGCAGCTGCGTTGGAGTAAAGTCCAGCGTGGCAGCAATGGCGCCTACCATTTGGCTTATGCGCGCATAGTCCACGTCCCATGGCTGCTTGCCAGTGGGCTCTGGTGGCTCTGTGGGCACGCTTGGCGTAAATATGAATTTAGCATCAGTGTTAGAGGTTGTGGCAAATGCAGTGTCATATGCAGAATCAGCAGCATAGCGGCCCCACGACGCTGGCTGCGTCAGTCCCTGCTGTTGCTCTAAGGTCAGCAGCTTGGCGCACAGCGACATGACGAAGTAGTCCTTGGCGAAGACTTCGCCTTGCGCGCTACGGCAGTAGAAGTGCGGGTCTAACAACGGCAGTACACTGATAAAGGATCGTGGCAGTAGCCCTTGCTCCTGCAAGATGCTCTCGGTGCGGACAAAGGCCAGACGCTGGCGCCACATCTCCCGTGTGCGGCGTTGCTCGCGAAGAATGCTGGTGGTAGGTGGCAACGGCGCGGTGACGAGGTCGCGATCCAGATGGAGTATGGTCAGCTCCTCAGGCTCATGCGCCAGTTGGTAGATTGGGAAGTACAAGCCATTGTCCAGCTCTTTTTTGCTGTAGCGCAGCTGAGAAATATCAATGCGCAAAATGAAGCGAGCCAGCTCAGGGGTAAAGTCCTGACCAAGACGGCGCTTGATGTAGTCCTTGATATTGGCAAGGTGCGCCAGCTCGTCTGGGCTGAAAAAGGCCGAACCGTCCTGCGCTCTGACATGGCAATAGAGGACAAAGCGGGCATACTGCTGGATTTGGCTTAAGCCATCGATGTGGGAGAGGAGCTCCATGAGCAGCTGTTGCAGGCTGTGCTGTGTGAGGTTGGCTGACAGCTCAAGGGATGTAGGCAGACGCAGTTGAGGAATGCGCCGGTATTCGTTTATGGTCGCAATTTGCGCTTGCTGCGATAGCTGGTCTTTGCGAGCCCCCATTTGCAGTGGCGCAGGCAGTTTGTCGACTTCCATTTGCTGCAGTTGTGGCTGCAGATGGATAGGGTTGATGAGGCGCTCGCGGCAGATACGGGTGACCAGCTCCTCAGTGCTGGAGGTACTCACCAGCAGTGGCTTGGTGCTCTGCCCTAAGTCAAAGGCGTGCAGGGCGTGGCCTGTGGCAGCAGCCGTATGTGGCAGGGAGAACCCAGAGGACAGGGGCGCCGTGACACCGGTGCTGACAGTGCCATTACCACTACGGGCAGCAGCGTCACCACTGCTGGCAGCAGGCTGTGGCGTAACCACTGGTGCCGCGTCGGTTGCAACCGCAGAGTGAGTTGCGGATGGCAGGGAGTCCATAGCCTTGACGCTAAGCTTGGTCGGCATGCCTTGCGCGGAGCTTAAGGACAGAGCTGGGCACAGCGCTGGGCTGGCGGCTGGTGGCACGTGCACCTGTGGGGTGAGCGTGTAGTAGTCATGCTGTAATTGCGACAGGGAGAAAGGGCTGTGCAGAGCGGTGACGATGTCCTCAGCGGCCACAACGGGCTCTGGAGTCTGAGGCTGTGGTGGCTCTAAGCTAAAGTCCTGCTTGTAGATAGCCGCCAGTTGCTTGCAGTGCTCGTAGTCGCAGCGGCTTTGGGTGTTGTGGTGCTTGGCAAAGGCGGTAAAGTCAGGCACAAAGAAGTCAGCACCCATTAAGGAGCGGATCTCCTGCGCTAAGTCCACGGTGTCTTGCGTGTTCTGGCACTTGCTGATCTGCATAAGCTTAGCTTGCAGCTGTGGCAGCGCCTGTGGGTTGATTAAAGCGGCGACCTCATAGCCAAAGATGGTGGCCATATGGGCGCTTAATGGGTACTCGAGGAGCTGTTGCTGCGTGCAAAAGAGCATGTAGCTTAAGATGATTTGCAGCTTGCTGAAGCGGTAGCAGGTGTCAGCTTCGCCTAAGTGATCCTCGTAGAGGTACTGGTTTAAGGCGCTGAGGTTATCGTAAGCGCCAGGGTAGTTGTCCACGACTTTGCGCTCGACGCGGCTGTCCTCAAGGGCGTTGACGAGGAAGCGGTCGAACTCGCTTGGGAGTTTGTTTAAGAGGTCGAAGTCGCTGTAGTGGATGTGACCGGCCTCATGCGCGATGTAACCGGAGATGACGCGGGCCTTTTGCGGCGTGGTGAGCTCCACCTCAGGGATGACGATGGTGTCGCGGGTGGAGTAGGCTTGTTGGCCGTGGATCTCGATGTCCACCTTAAAGCGGTGGGCGTAGTTACGGGCGACGAGTGGCAGGTATTGTTGCCATGAAGAAGGCATAGGTGACTCCTATGATTAGCAGTTGCGCTTGAGGCGCGGGAGGCAGTGCGGAACCTTGTAGTGGTCTCTAGGGAGGCGAGCGCTAACACGAGGCGGCGCACTGCCGATTGCCTTGGGGAGTGGCAGAGGGAGTAGGAGCAAGGCGGTTAGTAAGTAAAGTTGCGGCGGGCTTGCAGCTCGTTCTTTACTGAGGACTGGATCAGGCGGTGCGAGCCAGAGCGCTGTAAGACGCCGTAAGCAGGGCTGAAGCGGCGGGATGCAGGGCGGTTTGGGTAGTGGTTGCTCGCCAATGCAGGATTGGCCTGCGGTACAGTCGTGAGCGTAAACGTCAGCAGAAGCAGGAGCAGTGGGGTGCGGGTAAGGTCGCAGTCGGTGGTGGTAGCCACGCTGCTGAGCGCAGCTTGGTGTTGGTTGTTGTTAGTGGTCATTGCTGTGATCTCCTGTTGGTGGATGGGGCGCTGTTTGAGCACGGCCTCTTAGCACGGCCTCTGGTCAAGGCGAGGCTTAGGTAGCGTTGCGGGGGTGAAAGTAGGAAATGCGAGGTACCACCCGCCGCAGTGCGTTGCGCCCGCGTGTACTGTTTTTGAGTTTCTCACCTCGTCAATGGCGAAATAGGCCTCAGAAGTGACGTCGCGTTTTTTGTAAGTCTGCAAGCCTAAAATTTCCCTTATTTATCAGCTTTATGGCGTGTTTGTGGGATGTGTGCTAAAAATATCCGTATGTTGTGACTGCACTGTCTTGGTGCTATCGGTTTAGCATTGCATTGGTGAGTAATGGCTTATTTATCGCGTTTAGCATGGTTTGTTAGCTCACATAGATGGTTGCTAAATGGCATATGTTTTGCTAAATTGGCTGCCTTTTTTCTTGTGAGGTGGTGGCTTGGTTCCGGAGAAAGTGCTTATTTACGGTGTTTTTAGGGGTAGAGGCGATCTCTCCTTTATATAAGTGGCGTTGAGACCAGCGGTTAGGGCGGGTCAGTGGTGCTACCTTGAGGTGATGGCTGGGAGTGCCGAGGTGCTGTGCCTTGGTAGTGGTTACTCTCCTTTAAGAGGTAGCGGTGTGACCGGCTGTTAGGTCTGGCCAGAGTCGCTACCTTGAGGTGGTGGCTGGGAGTGCCGAGGTGCTTGCCTTGGTAGTGGTTGCTCTCCTTTAAGAGGTGGCGGGGTGACCTGCGGTTAGGGCTGGCCAGTGGCGTTACCTTGAAGGGGTGGCTGTGAGTACCGAGGTGCTGTGCTGTGGTAGTGATTGCTCTCCTTTAAGAGGTGGCGTTGAGACCAGCGGTTAGGGCGGGTCAGTGGTGCTACCTCGTGGTAATGGCTGTGAGTACCGCCAAGCAGTGCTCATTTGGTATGAGGCCAAAGCCTCACTCGAGGTAGCGCAGGCACCATGTTGAAAGCTGCGTTTTGGGCGCAGTTTGGGCACTGCATCTTGTCAAGTCGGGGCTTAAGGTGCTTTTGGGGGCTAAAAGTCGTAAATGAGGGGCACCACCAGCAGCTAGTGCGGATGTGCTCTCGCGTCCTGTTTTTGAGTTTCGCACCCTGTCAACAGCGAAAGGGGCTTCCGGAGTGACGTCGCGGGGTTTGCCGTTTTGGTCATTTCCCATCAAAAGCTGGAAATTTCCCTTATTTAT
This sequence comes from uncultured Succinivibrionaceae bacterium, assembly GCA_949286015.1. GTDB lineage: Bacteria > Pseudomonadota > Gammaproteobacteria > Enterobacterales > Succinivibrionaceae > Anaerobiospirillum. Next base: position 9,632 of record CASEBB010000001.1, read on the forward strand.
CAGCTTTATTGATAACTTGTAAGACAAGAAGTAAAAATATTCGCGTTTTGCTGTGTATAAGAATAAAGACGTCAAAAGCGGAAAATTGCATTATTTTGGTGAGAAAATGCTCTAAAGCAGTGCAAAAATCCCAGCGGGACTTGTGCAAATGGGATGAGGAGTTTTCACCGCAGTGGTGGGCATGGTTGAGCTCTGTTAGTGGGAGTAATGGCTTATTTATCGTGTTTTATAGCTTTTTTAGCTCTAATAGATGGTGAGTGTTTGGTACGATTATTGGCAAAACAGTCAGGTTGCCAGTGTAGAGCCAGTGCTGCGGGCTGCGAACAAGCGCTCTCTTCATGGGGCAGGCAGAGGAAATGGCTGGCAGAGTAGTGTGCTATTATCAGTAGCACGTGAAACATAGGGTGCTAGCAAAGGGCTGAAATAAGAGCTTTGGTGAGGGGGTGGTGCGGTAGTAGGGTCGTTAGTAGAGGCACGCCTCTTCTCTTGCTGCACTAGTAGCTGCGCGTGGCTGTTTGCGGTGTGGGGGCGGTTGGAGCCAAGTGGTGCGGAGTAGGCAAGTGAGGTGAGCACAAAATGCGTGTGATGGGCACGAGATCTGGCGTAGGGGAGAGGCGATCCCGCCGCGCTGTTGCGGCTTACCATGAGTAGGCTCAGAGCTGTAAGTAAGAACGGCTACTGGCGCTTACAGCGCAGCGCCACTGACCATTAGGGAACAAAGCGAGCGTCAGACCGGTCTTACCAATGTCGTCCGGCAGTACCGTGCACGCCGCCTCCAAGGGGCCCTTGAGACATATGTGATAAAATTTCTGGCACAATTGCGCAGATGCAGCTTGTCCTCGGTCTCTTTGCTTTGCGGCCACAACTCTGCTCTGCAACGCCACCTGTGATTGCTCCTAAGGAGCCAGTAGTGACAGCAAGCTTGAGTAAAAGCACCAGAGCTTCGCCTGCTGCTGCTACTTTGCAGCTCTTAGGCGGGCGGATAAGGTAGTGTTCTAACCCCTAGCGACGTGCTGATCCTTTTCTTTGGTCGTCACCTTTCCTTGGCGGAAGGCTTGTGAGGCAGGCTCCCATGAGCGAGAACTTCAATCCCCTGAAGCGTTTCTCTTATAAAGAGCAAGTGTCGCGTGCCATCACTTGGGGCCACTACTTTATCTTTATCAATATCCTGCTCGCCTGCTTGCTCGGCTTTAGCTACGTCTACGCCGCCCCTCCTACCACCAGTTTCTTAAGCTTCTTTTACCTCATCGTCTCATGGCTCGGCCATATGAGCTTTTTGACGGTGGTGGTATACCTCGTTATCTTCTTCCCGCTCGCCTTTATCGGCAACTTTAGGTATTACCGCGTCCTGTGCGTGTGCATCGCCGTTATCATGCACACCATCTTGCTCTTTGACATCAAAATTTACCTCCTCGTCAAAGTGCACCTCAGTATGACCGCCATCAACCTCATTGTGCGGGAACTGGACTTCGATACCGGCCTTAATTACAACTTCCTCTTTATTGCCGTCCCGATCTTAATCGCCCTTGAATGCGTCTTTGCCAAAATCACCACGCACTCGCTGTATCGGGCCCACCATCCTTACTTTGTGCGCACGGTGCTGATTATTGTCTGCTCCTGCTTTGTGACCTCCCATGTGTTGCACATTTGGGCTGATGCCACTAAGTACGATCGTATCACGCTGTTACGCTCGACCTTCCCTGCACACTATCCAATGACGGCGCGCTCGTTCTTAAGTAGTCATGGTTGGCTTAACGAAAAGCAGCTTATGGCTAGCGATAGCTTGGGGGCGGAGTACATCAATTACCCTCTGACCAACTTAGAGGTCGATCCGCACTTTGTAAATGAGCGTCCTGCCAATGTGCTCCTCATTACGCTCAATGGCCTCTCCTATAGCAACTTAAGTAAGGAGACCACGCCGCAGCTTTTAGCGTTTAAGGAGCAGGTGCAAAGCTTTGACTCGCACTACCTCTTATATAAGGAGGAGCTCAATAACGTCTTTGCCATGACGTATGGCTTGCCACTGCAGTATCGTCAGGGCTTATTTGCGGGGCAAATGTTGCCAGTGACGCTGGAGGAGATGTTTAAGCAGGACTATGTCAGCCGCGTCATTGTCAGTGCCTTAAAGCGCACGCCGCAATCGGTGCTGCCATCGCTAGAGGGCATGAGCGTCAGTGATGTGGCCATGCAGGCAGCGGCCTATCAGACGGATACAGCGGTAGCGGCAGCTGTAGACGCTGATCCGGCTACGGATAAGCATACGGATACGGCCGAGGGCACAGCGCCAGAGGCCGCGACGTCCACGACCAATGCCATCAGCGTAGATGCTTCTGCAGATGCTGCAGATGCGGACGCAGCAGCTGCACTTGCACGTGAGAGCAGCTCTCCGGTCGTGGGTGAAACGGATACTGCCACTGCTAATGCTACTGATACCACAACCACGGCTTCTATGCTGAGGGAGCATGCGGTGGTTAATGCCACATGGCTGGAAGCGCCAGCGCAGTTTGATCACGCCGATCAGGAAGCACTGCGCCGCTACTTTAGCCTGCTGGTGCAAAACTCCGGTCTGCGCAGCATGCAATTTAGCCATGTGCACAATGTCCATGAGGTTTTTGCGCAGGCGCTGCAACAAATCCGCGAGTACCGCTTACGGGAGCAACGTCCTTACGCCCTCTCGCTGGTGATTAATGATTTGCGCGACTTCGATAGCAGTGTGCAGGCGCTGCTGCAATCGCCACAGGGGCCAAAGCTGCAAGCGGCTATGGATGAGGATTTAACCAGTACGGTTAACCCTATGATGCAGTCGCTGCTCTACTATGAGCTCTCCTTAGAGGATGTCGATCAGGCCTTTGGTAAGTTCATGACGCAGTTACGCTCCCAAGGCTTGTTAGACCACACGCTGGTTATCGTTACCGCCGCCGAGGGCAATAAGCTCTTAGCCCGTGAGCCACAGATCTTCGATCGCGAGGTGCAGCATGTACCTTTAATGGTGCTCTGGCCTCAGGAGGTGCGCCAAAAGCCACTGGTGGGCTCAGAGGTGCACAACTTAAGCTCGCCGCAGGATCTGAGCGCCACGATTGCGCGTGAGATTCTGCACGTCACGACTAGTGTGGGCAACTTTAGTTTAGGTGCCTCCTTAAAGGAGTTACCTGACCGTCCTTATGTGGCTGTAGATGGCGTCGATGAGCTGATACTGGTAGGCAAAGAGAACAACATTATCTACTCCATGGATGGCTCGTCCTATATTGAGAATAATGGGGAGCGCTTACCGGTGCGACCTAATCTCGAGAACCTCATTGAGGCCACGCGCGACTTAAACCGCTTCCTGCGCTAAGAAAGACCTAAAGACTTTTACGGCAGTGCCTTAGGTTTGCACTCTCAGGCGCCGCCTATCCCTGATTTCATTTGCTTTTGACTTTGCACGTGGGGCCAGCCCCCACGTACTGCTTTTGAGAACAAGATGATCGTTACGCAAGAAAATATCGAGCAGGTGTTTACCTCCTCGATGAGCAAGCCGCTGTTTTGCCTGTTTTACACTGATGACCCAACTTGCGACACGGCCAAGAACGCTCTGACCACGGCTATCAGTGACACCAATGAGTATGTGACCTTGGGCCTCTTTAACCTCAAAGAGGAGATTTGCCAAGGCGTGGCCCTGCAGCTGGGTCTCATGAACGCGCCTGCATTAGTGGTGGTGGATAAGGGCCAGCCAGTGGCTATGGCTGAGGGCAGCGACATCGTGACCCATCTGCCAGAGCTGCTCAAGCAGTATCTGCCATCTGAGGCGGAGACGCTGATGCGTGCCGCGCTGCAAGCTGAGGCGTCTGGTGACCTCAACACCGCTTGCTCTAAGGCAGCTGAGGCTTATGCGCAGGATGACAAGAACTTACAGTTTAAGTTTATCTACGCCCGCATGCTCATTGCGCAGAAGAACACTGCTAAGGCGCATGAGCTCTTAGACAACCCAGGCCGCGAAGAGCAATCCATGCCTGAGTACCAGCAGCTGCTCTCAGCTCTGACCTTAGCCGAGCAGGCGCAGAACAGCCCAGAGCTGTTAGAGCTGGCTAAGAAGTACGAGCAGGATCCATCTGACGAGAATGCCGTGGCTTATGCGGTGGCGCTGGCGGATGCGGGCAAGAAGGAAGATGCCTTAGTGATTCTGTTTGCTAAGCTCAAGGCCGACCTCAATAAGGAAGAGGTGAAGAAGACCTTCCTCGATATTCTGAGCACCATGGATGGTGACAAGCTGCAGAGCACCTATCGGCGCAAGCTTTACACGCTGCTGCACTAAGCGTGTCTGCGGGAGTGGCCTTGAGAGCGGTGTAAGCGTAGCCACACAGAGCAGAGCCAGCTCTGCCACTGAAAAGGACAAGCCCCTGCCGCTACCAACAGATGTGGCGGCTGGGGCTTTGTCGCTGAGAGTTATGGCCTTAAGCGCAGCTGTGGCGGCGGAGGCAGCCCACTCCACTGCATGTTCAAGGGACGCTTCAGCCCATGCTCCCTTAGGGGTAAGGGTAAGAGCAAGGGCGGCGCCCCGTAAGTTCAAGTTTGGCTTAGCTCGGGTGACGCTTAGACTTAGATACGAGTAGATGACTCGTGGTGGGAAGCGTCGCTGGCGTCGCTGGTGGTAGAAGACGAGTTAGTGGTAACGGGCGCTCTATTGCGGCCTATTCTGCGGCGCGGTAGCGGCAGCGGGGTATCAGAGTTTGGCCAGCGCACAATCAGGGTCTTGATAAACGTGGCCAGCGGAATGGCAAAGAACACACCCCAGAAGCCCCATAAGTTGCCAAAGATCAAGATCGCCGCCAGAATGGAAAAGGCGTCCAGATTCATCGCCTTGGAAAAGAGCATTGGCGTCAGCACGTTACTGTCTAAGAGCTGAATAATGGTGTAAATCACCAATACCCAGAGCAGTCCTGTACTAAAGCCAAACTGGAAGATAGCCACCAAGACCACGGGTACGGCAATGATCACCGCACCCACATATGGGATCACGACCGAGAGGCCTACACCCACACCTAAGAGCATGGCGTAGTTGACGCCTAAGAGCATAAAGGCAAGGGTGTTAGCAATTGAGATGACAATGATGTGGATGATCTTGCCGCGAATATAGCCGGCAATCTGGCTATGTAGGCTCGGCCAAAACTCCTTCATCAGCACCTGATTGTTTGGCAAGAGAAAGGTCGCCGCATTGTGCTGTAAGCTCTTTTTGTTGTAGAGCATCAAAAAGGTAAAGATTGGCACAATAATGAGGTAGACCAGCCACGTAAAGGCGTTTACCACCGATGGCATCAGCTGCGTGCGCATCAGCGAGGCAATTTGATTGGTGGCGGCAATACGAGCATTGCGCACGTACTGCTCCAGCATCGGCATCGTCACCATGGATGGTATCGGCTCTGGCAGGTTGACAACAAAGTCGTACACCTCTTGGGCGATGCGTAAGTCAAAGTCCGTAACTGTTAGCCTAAAGGTACCATCACCACCGCTTGGGTTCAGTGTGATATTGCTCAGACGTAGCGCGGGGGTAACCACAGCGTGGTTGACGTTGTGCGGATCGGCCAGCATCTCTGGTCTTTGCAGCGATTGCTGGGTTAAAACCTGCAGATACTCCGCATTCATGAAGTCCTGCTCATCGTCTGCTGCTACCGCAGTGGTCTCACTCTTGTCTGTGGATACAGGTGCTGTTTCTTCAGAGGCAGACGCACAGGCACTGACAGCAGAAGCTGCACTGGCAGTTGCCACAGGCGCCGCTGCCACAGGGTCAGCACTAAGAGTAGCACTGGTGGAGGTCGTGGCAGGAGCCACATTAGAGGCAGTAGTAAGGGCAGTGGTAGCTGTCGCAGTGGTGGCGACTGAGGTAGCAGGGGCAGCCGTAGTGGTTGTAGTTGGAGGTGTTGTAGCTGTCAGCGTCGCCCCCGCAGCTGAGGCTTGAGCGGGTGCCGTCTCATATGGCGGCAGCATGATGCGCTGATATTGCGCTGTTGGGGCGGCGAGGCTACGGGGCATTGGCTGCAGCGAGGCATTAGGTGTAGGAGTAGCCGTAGCCGTTGAGCTCGTAGCAGAGGTAGAGTGAGGAGCCTGTGAGGCGGGGCTGTGTGTGGCAGCCGGTGTGGTGGCTGGGTTAGTGGTGTTAGTGTTTTTACCGTTATCGAGGCTAAAAGCGACAATGGAGTTATAGAACTCCGCACCTTGCTTAATCACATTTGGCACGATCAGCACCATGGTAAAGACGACCAAGGAGCAAAAGAGGATCATGACCACAATGGAGGCTAAGTGCCGTCCCATTTTGCAGGTGCGGCTTAAAGCCACAACTGGCCAGTCAAGGCAAAAAGCGAGGCATAAGGCGACAACGAGCGGCCCCACCAGCCACATAAAGTAGTAGACGGTGATAAAGGCACCAAGCAGCACCAGCGCAAACTCAATGGTGCCTGGCTGGGAGAAGTGGCGCTGATACCAGCGGCGAAGCAGGTTTAGCATGGCAAACTCGAAGCGAGGGACAGGGGAAAAGTGGCTTTAGATTGCAGACTGCCTCTCGTGAGCGCAGGTAGCAAGCGTCGCTTAGAGCTAACACTTACTGCAAGGGCGGTAGCGACATGCTCGGGAAGTGGTGCTTTAGGAGCTGAGGCTTAAGATGACAGCTTTTGTTTAGGTAAGAATTATAGCAGCTGGCCATTTGCATATGTGAGGTGCGCCTAAGGCAGGCATAAGGGCATTTTGCTAAACTTAGGGACAAAGCCTCTGCTGCCAAAGTGGCGTCTGCGCTGAGATGCTGTGCAGCTGCTGACTGGTAGTAAGCAAGAGAGTAGATAGCCCTAAAGGTTCATAAGTGAGCGGTGCCCACCCTAAGTAGGGCGTTACCACGCCATGCTGTGCCGTGCCACGCCCCTGCATCTGCAAGGGATCTTCAGTACGGTGTGCTTTAGAAGCCGCTGGCCGCAAGCCTTTGAGGTTATTTACGTAGTATCCACGCGCCGCTGGCTCCTGCTATGACTCTTACCCTGTCTTCTCTTACGTCATTTTTGCTTGCTGCTAAGCCGCGCACTGTGGCTACCCCTGTAGCAGCCTCCGCTTGTAATACCTCTAAGCGCTTACGCCGCTTGAGCTTATCTTGTGGTGGTGCCTTGCTCTTAAGCGCGGCCGCCATGCTGGTTACCCCATCAGCTACCGCCGCTGAATTCTACGATGACAGTAACATTCTCATCCCGCAAATGGGTACGGCAGGTGCCTTAGGCATCAGCGTCCAGCGTGAAAAGGCCATTGGCGATTTCTTTTTACGTACCGCCCGCGCCAATCTGCCAGTGATCGACGACCCTGTGCTTAATGAGTACGTGACCTCCTTAGGTAACAGACTGCTGGCCCATGCGGACAATGTGCAATTTCCTTTTGACTTTTTTGTGGTCAAAAACAACGACCTCAATGCTTCGGCCTTTTTAGGCGGTAAGGTCGTGATCAACACTGGCCTCTTTAACTACGCCTCCACCGAGGATGAGTTTGCTTCGGTGCTGGCTCACGAAATTTCGCACGTGACGCAGCGTCACATCGCGCGCTTTGTAGAAAAGATGACCATGGCCAACCGCCTCTCGACGGCGGGTGTGGTCGGCTCCATTGTCATGGCGATCTTAAACCCAGCGGTGGGCTTAGCGGCCATGTCGACCACCATGGGCGCCTCCATGCAAAGCGGCATTAACTTTACGCGTGACAACGAGTACGAAGCCGATCGCATTGGTATCACCTTGCTTTATCGCGCGGGCTTAAACCCTCAGGGGATGGTGGACATGTTCCGCTACTTAAACTCGCAGCAAGGCAATATCAACCCAGCCTTTACGCTTCTGATTGACCACCCTTTGTCTGATGTGCGTATGGCCGAGGCGCAAAACCGCGTCGCCCAATTTGAGCACCGTCCTGATTCGACCAACCCTGATTATCAGTATGCACGGGCGCGCGTGGCGGTACGCTACACCATGCCGGATGATGAAAAGTCCTTACGAGACTTTAAGCAGGGCTTAAAGCACAATGCCCGTGGCTATACTGAGTACTACCAAAACTATGCGCTAGCTTTGGTGTGCTACGAGCTAAAGGAATACGATGAGGCGGCGGGCTATTTGCGGCGCTTACCGCAGTCGCAGCAGAGCAATCTCTTTGTGCTCGATCTCTTCACCGACATTGATATCGCCCGTGGCCAGCCGCAGCAAGCGGTAGCGCGTTTACAGCCTTTTTATCAGCGCACGCCGCGCAATCAGGTGATTGTGGCTAACTTAGCATCGGCATATAACGAGAACGTGCAGTACTCGCGCGCCCGTGAGCTCTTAGTGGGCTATTTGCGTTACAAGCCAAAGGATGTGCTGGCGCTTAATCTGTTAGCGACAACCTACACGAAGCTGAAGAATCAGTGCGATACCTTACAAACGCGTGGTGAGGTGTATGCGCTGTCGGCGGCCTATCCTCAGGCTATGGGCATGTTTAATCAAGCTCTGCAGACGTGCACTGATATGCTGACGCGTGAGCGGATTAAGGCCCGTGTCAGTGAGCTGGTGACGCAGCGCTCATTTGATGAGAGCCTCTTGCGCTAAGCTGAGCAAGGCTAAGCGCGGTCAGTTACTCCTGAGGCAGTGCTCTTTACCCCCAGCGTGTGTAGCGCGTTTGTTTAAGATACACTGTCTTCAGGCAGAGCTCAGATGCGTCATCCGTATGGCGACAGAACCCGTATTGTGGTGGTTTACTTGAGCGGGGCGCATGCATATCAGCATGTGGTAAAAGGTGCACACCGCTGGCGTAAGTTATGATGTAAGCTGGGCTGTTTAGATTAACGTAGCTGCACGCCGCCTGTAACCGCGATGGTGTCTGCTCAGCAGCAGCAGCTGCTGCTGCTGTAGGTGTTTGCTAAGGTTTTGCTTGTGGAGAGAGGAACTGCATGTCTACCAACGAAAGTAATGATATGGCTGTGTCTGGCGCCTCTCTGGTTGCACCAGAAGCAGAAGCTGCTGCCAAGAAAGCTACTAGTAGCGCTGCAGAGACACAGGCAGTAGAAGCGCCTGCTCCTGCTATGGCTGCTGTAGCGATGAATCCGGCAGATGCTTACGCAGAAAAAGAAAGAGTAGTGGTTGGTACCACTGCAGACGGTTATGCCATTACTGAAGATGATACTCCGGTCACTGTAAAAGAAAGTGGTGGCAGAAGAGTCTTTAGCTCTGTTCCTAACAACACCACAGTGACGCTGGGCTTGAAGCACGATTTACAAGGCTTCTTTGGTAGCGTGGCTTTTGCGAGCTTTGATGACAACGCCACCGAGGAACAGCGCCGTGACGCCGTGCGTGAGGCAAATGTGTCTCAGGGTAAGGCGGAAAAAACTGCGGTTGAAGCAGAGGTGGGAGATGCTGCCTCTAATCCGAGAGAGGTGGATACTGCCTCTGTGCCGCAACGAGAGCTTACTGTGAGAGAAATGCTTGCTGCTAAAGCTAAGGCTGCCGCACAAGCTAGAGAGCAAGCAGAACGTAGCGCTGCTGCAGCTAGTGCGCGCGAAGAAGCTGCTGCTGCTGCTACGTCAACTGCGCAAGTGGCAGAGACCAGTGCACCTGTAGGTGCAAGCGAGCCGCTGTCTGTAGCTACCAGCTATTACTTTGGTGAGTCTGTACCAGCATCAGTAGCTGCTGACAACGCCGACGCAGCAGATGATGCTGGGGAGCATGATTATGAGGACACTGCTGCTGATGCGGACGATGAGGAAGAGTACGCGGCTCCGCCTTTAGAGGTATTTGCGGCAGCGACGCAATCCCCTGCCGCTACAGCGACAGCGCAAGACCCAGTTGCTTCAGCACCAGCTGCAGCTCCAGCAGCGCCAGTGCCAGTGCCAGAGGACAACACCCCATCCTATAGCAGCGCGGTCTCTGTCTACGTGCCTTACCCTCAAGATGATGCGGCAGAGGTTGCAGCGTATTCGTCATACGATCGTGATTACGATATTTATGATGACGATGAGAACGCCCCCGCTGAGGAAGATGCTCCACCGCTCTATGCTTTTGGTGGTGCTGCTCCGTATGAACCAAGTGGCGCGGTGGTAGAGTCTAGCGCCGCTGCTGTTGCCGCTGACAGCTATCAGAGAGCTAAGCCTAAGGTCAAACCGCAAAAGACCACGCTGAGCTTAGGCTTGCGTCGTGACTTACATGGCTTCTTTGGCAATGTGTCTTTAGAGCACAAGGCCGATGAAAGCTATGACCTTATGGAGAGCACAACCCGCTTTGAAAAGAGCAGGCTAGCCTCACGTGAGGCCCGAGCGCAGGCTAAAGCCGAGGCGCAAAAAGTAGCGCAGGCTGAGGCACGGCAAAAGCTCTTACAGAGCATTCAACAGGGCCAAGATGCTCGTGAGCAAGATGCGGTACACAACATTGTTGATCACAATCCGGTCAACGAGGTGACACGTCCTGACTATAGTGAGGATGAGGTCAATGATCTTACCGACATCTACTCGATTACGCTGCCAGACAACTGGCATGATGCTGAGGAGTGGTCACCGAAAAATGAAAGGGGGCGTGGACGGCGCCCGCTGTTTCGTCCGATGAGTGACGGCTTTGATAAGCTGCCGATTGAGGTACGCGAGCGCTCGCTGAAGGCTGCTTTTGAGTACATCTGCACGAGGTACGCTGCCTTAAAAAAAGCTAAAAGCCTCGAACCATTATTAGCGCGTACTCCGCAAAAAAGTGTTCGAGGCTTAATTCGCATGGCGGCGGTGGATGAACTGCGGATGCGCTACCCAACCAGCTTTGTCATGGTGTTCTTTGACGAGCTCAAGGTGTCTCCTTCGACCTATCAGCGGTACAAAGAGGGCACGCTGCGCATCTTTGTGGAGCGTCCTAAGACCAAGCCACGTCCCGTGGATCGCTTTGACCTGCCTTTAAATAATGAGCCAGTAGCGCCTGTGACAGCATTGCTGTTGCGTCTGATCTCCGAGTTTGAGAACAAGCTGACACTGCGTCATTTGCAGATTAAGCTCAAGCGCGCTGGTTTTTACCTGAGCCAGGATAAGATCAAACAACTCATAGCGATCAACCAAGATAGGCTGCAGCGTTTTTCGTACTTCCAATCACGCACCAAGCGACATGAGGCTGATAGCAATGACATTGCGGTCTTGGCGGAGCGTCAGCAGAAGCGCCGCAGCCGTGCCAAGAGCACCAAGAAGGCTGCTGCCGCAGCGGCTGAAGACTAAGAGCCTTAGGGGCTACTCTGCTCTAAGTAGGCTCAAAGAGGGGGGCATGATGAAGGGCACAAGCGTGGTGGCGGCGGTGCTGTGGCATAGCCGCTGGCGTCTGTCTTGAGTAGACAGTGATGAGCAGACAAAGGGGAAGAGAGGCGGGCAGAGTATAGTGTGGCTCGAGAGAGAGGGTGAGAGGATAGGGCTAACGTGGCGTTATTGAGAGTGGCGGGGAGTGCAACGCCGCAGTGACCATCTGAGATGGCAAAGCACCTGAAGTGGTAGTCACTGCGTGCAGCGTGCTGCTACAGCCTAAAGTAAAGTGGCCTGAGGCTTAGCCGCACTGCGCGTTTGTGATAACTGCGAGTTTGGACGATTAGGATTGGCAGAGCCAATCTGGCTGTTTACAGGCGTGCGCATTAAGCCATCACCTCTGAAGTTAAACGTCCATGGGGCTAAGTAGGAGAAGTCGCCACTGTGACGCATCGATCCCTCTAAGTTGGTGGCGTCAGAGTTAGTGTTGACGTCAATGACAAACTGCCCCTGATCGTAACCCACCACCTGCACATCACCGTCAAAGCCGTAGGTGACAAAGGCGTTTCGTACCTTTTTAATGTCCTCTAACGAGCGGACATTGCCAATACGTAAGCGGACAAAGCCCTCGCCTGGGCCTAAGAGGTCGATATCCGCACTGTTCACACGAATCTGCGCGGTTTGCGTCTCTTGGGTTAAGGTCTCTTGGAAGGTCATTAAGGCACGAGCAATATCACCAGCACCTAAGGAGGCCACCTCATCCATTAAGCCCGATAAGGCTGACGAAGCGATGGCAATGCCGTCCTTGTTATAGAGGTTCCACTTTAAGGTGACGCCACTCTCGTTTGGTACTGAGCTAATGGCCGCAGCGACAAAGTAGTCCGCACCATAGCGCTTGCTCGCCTGCATGAGCACTTGGTCTTGGTGGTCTAAAACGGTGTTGACGTTAACCTGTTGCATGTCCTCAAGATCGAGGATAGGGAACATTAAGCGGTATTTGTAATCAGGAGCAGCTTGCAGGATGGCTTGGGCAAAGGTACTTAAGTTTTGACCACTGACAAGGCTTAAGTCTGTGTCGCTCTGCGTGCCATCGAGGCCCACCATCCACACAAGGACAGGATTTGATAAGCCGTCCCATGAGGTGATACCACCTTGCTTTAAGATGTTCTCCGCCATTGGCAGGCTAAAGCGCAGGACTAAATTGCCATCAGCATCTGAGCTCAGCGAGCGAATAGACGGGGCAATCTGATCTAAGGTGAAGTCACTGGTAGAGGAGCCTAAGGTGATGCCGCTCTCTAAGCTCTTAAAGGCCTCTTTAATGGCGTCATCAAAGGAACCTAAGACCGTAACCGAGACCTCTTGGGTATTGGCTAAGTCAGGATCGTTAGGGTCGGTGGTAGGAGTAAGTGGCTGGCCATCAGGGCCTACCGCGACGGTAGCACCACCTACAGTGGTGGTTTGGTTAGTAAAGGAGAAGCTTGGCTGGTCAGCAGAAGGAGCCACGTTGTCTGGGGAAAAAGCACCACGGGCGTAGGCGTCATTGCCAGCAGGGTAGAGCTGGTCAGTGACGTATTGCTGATTTTGGATCTCCTCGGCCGATGGCATTGGGGTATTGAGCTGATCCTCAATGATGTAAGGAGCAGTTGGGGCTGTGGCCGTAGCCGTAGCTGTAGCCACAGCAGGAGCCGTCGTCTGTGCCGGAGCTGCAGTAGTGGTAGTAGGGGCCAGAGTCTGACCCTGCCCCTGACCATAAGTAGTAGGTGTGGCAGTAGTAGCTGCAGGAGCCGTGGTAGTGGTAGTGGTAGTGGTGGTCTGTGTAGTCACCGCTGTGGTGCTGGAGGCTGGCTCAGCTACAGAGATCTCATAGGCTGGGGCTTCCGTTTGTGGCAGAGGCGCGCGCATCATTGGCTGCTGGCGTGGATGTGGGTAAGCCGACTGTGCTGGCGCTGCTTGTGGGGCGGGCGCTGTAGCAGTCGTGTTTACCTGCGCTGGCGCTGCATACTGGGGCTGTGCTTGAGCTTGCGTTTGAGCCTGCACTTGCACCTGTGGCGCGGTCATTTGCGCTAAAGATCCCTGTGGTGCTGGCTGGGCAGCAGCTGGCGTCGCTGTAGTAGCGGCAGGTGCCGTGGTAGCTGCAGGAGCAGGGGCGGGCGCTGCTACCGGCTGGGCAAATTCCACCGTGTAGTTTGGCTGCGCGCCATTAATGGTGATATTGCTGGCACCCTGTGCAGACTGGGATGCTGGTACAGGTGTCGGGGCAGCCTCAGCAGCAGCGGTAGAGCCAATTACTACCAAAAGCGATGTCGTAAGGAGCGAAAACTTGGTTGTCTTCATGACACAGTCCAACGGTAAGAAAACACAGGTGTTTGGTGGGGACGCTGCAGAAAAATCAGGCGCTTTTTACCACAGACACATTTTGACAATCATAACACAGCCGCCGCGCTTACGCGGCAGGCGTGCAGGGGCAGGGCGCCGAGCTATTAGTGCAAGGCAGCATAGATGGGGACAGGAAGCAGGAGCTATGTTTGCGGGGTAGGGAGAGTGATAAATATGCGCTTACATCAGTGTCATGTATAATAGGGGCCTAATTTGGCTCATCATGTTGAGAGGCAGTTAATGGCTACCAATTTGACCTACAAAGACGCCGGTGTTGATATCGATGCAGGCGAGGAATTAGTCGAGAGAATCAAGGCTCCGGTAAAGCGCACCCAACGTCCAGAAGTGATTGGCGGTTTAGGTGGCTTTGGTGCTTTAACTCGCATTCCACAGGGGTATAAGGAGCCAGTACTGGTTTCTGGTACTGATGGTGTAGGCACTAAGCTGCGCCTTGCGATTGATTTAGCGCGTCACGGCACTGTGGGGCAGGATCTGGTAGCAATGTGCGTCAATGACCTCATTGTGCAAGGTGCCGAGCCACTGTTCTTCTTAGACTACTATGCCACGGGCAAGCTTAATGTGGATGTGGCCACTGATGTGGTGACGGGCATTGCTCAGGGTTGCGAGATGGCAGGTTGCGCCTTAGTTGGTGGTGAGACCGCCGAGATGCCTGGCATGTATGAGGTCGGTGACTACGACTTAGCTGGCTTTAGCGTGGGTGTGGTTGAGGCTTCTCAGATTATCGACGGTGGCAAGGTTAAGGCTGGTGACACCTTAGTGGCGTTAGCCTCTAGCGGCCCACACTCCAATGGCTATTCTTTAATCCGCCACATCTTAAAGTTAGCTGACGTCAAGCCAAATGAAGACAAGCTGCCATCAGGCAAGACTGTCGCTGATGCGGTGATGGAGCCAACCCGCATTTATGTCAAGCCAATTCTGGCTTTATTAAAGATGGTGGATGTGCACGCCATTGCCCACATCACGGGTGGTGGTTTCTGGGAGAACATTCCACGCGTCTTACCTGAGGACAATGTGGCGGTGGTTGATGCTGCTACTTGGCAGTGGCCAGAGATCTTTACCTTCTTACAGCAGAAGGGTGGTGTCTCGACTTACGAGATGTATCGCACCTTTAACTGCGGTGTGGGCATGCTGGTAGTGGTTGATGCCGCTGATGCGCAGAAGACTGTGGACGTCTTAAATGCGCAGGGTGAGAAGGCATGGATTGCCGGTCACATTGCTGCTAAGAGCAGTGATGACGAGAAGCAAGTGCAGATTCTCAACATGCAGCCATAGTCTGTAGTTTTCTCTACAGTCACTAAGCACAGGCGCTCTTATCTTGCGGGGTAAGGGCGCTTTTGTTTTTTGGGTAGCAGTAAGGTCTATAAGGGCCTCGGCTGTGAGGCGGTAGCAGCTTGTACGTTTTATTCAGGAGCAGCCAATAGGTCTTTGAGCTTCCTGAGAGGTGTTAGAGGTGAGGAGCGGGCTTACTTTGGCGTGATGTCAGGAGTGACGTTGGCACAACTAATCTTAAAATATCTTTGCTCTAAGTGTAGAGAGAGGATTGAGAGAGAGGCGCCTGCCTGTGCCTAATCTCATGGTGCAAGCAGAGGCAAAGATACCCTCCTGAGAGGTGGTAAGACTGCTACAGAGGCGTACTCTACAGTAACGTCAGCAGAGGTGTCTTAGCAGCCAGCACCCAAAGCCTGCGCTAAGCTTGCGGCGCTATACTCTAACTGCTCGTTATGGTCAGCCCTGCTTTTGGGGCGAGGAGTGTTTTCTGAAGACGATATTGCAGCAAGCCCGCTCGGCTCTGACACGCAGTAAGGACACGGCGGCAGAAAAAGAGGCGTCATCCCCAGATAGCGCCAAGCAGCAGAGTGCTGTAGCGGCAGCCACGTCAAGTGCTGGCAGTGCGCAGCAAGCCACAGCGCGCCTCAATGCGCTGTTTGGTACGGCTGACAGTGCTGCGCTGCAAGCGCAAACACCTGAGCAGACGCAGGCCATGCCGGTTGAGTTGTCGCCACAAACGACGGCAGAGTTCGCTGCGTCCTCGAAGCTTAGTGAGAGTGCTGCGCAAAACGTGAGAGCAACGGCAGATAAGACTGAGCAGGCTACAGTCTCGGTTTGCGCTGACGCTACAATCCCTGAGGGCAAAACAGCTACAGAGAGTGCTGCTGAACCTCAGGAGATCACGGCTGCTGTTGCTACTGCTGACACTGCTCCTGATACCTCGGAGACAGTCACTACAACCACCTCCCCACAGTTCTACCCAGTGGTGGTCAGCACGCCAGCTGAACTGGCGGCTGCACATAAAGCTGGTGCTAAAAAGATCCTTGTGAAAGGCGAGCTCGCCTCAAAGCTAGAAACGGCCTTTGGTGGCTTACGCTCCTTAAGCAGTGCGTCATTGAATGCCTTAGCGCTGGTGCTCAGTGGTGCAGCTCTATTGGCGCCGTTTACTGGTGGCGTTTCCTTAGGAGCTGCCGGTACCGTAATGGGCACCTTAGGAGCAGCGCTTACAGCTACAGCGATTGCAGCGATTTCTGCGATTGGGCTGTCGCTGGTGGTGGCAGTCTTTAAGGGCTACGACGAGATTAAGCTGGCAGGTGGTGGCGTGGAGTTACGCCTTAAAAAGCATGTACCCAAGGCGGAAAAGCAGGCTACGGAGACGGACTCGGCTACTGCTGCTACTGTGGCTGATGCTGAGGTTAAAGCTGATGCCGAAGCTGATGTTAAAGCTAAGGATAAGGCTCACTAGTCTAAACCGTCAGCAGCAAAGCCGTAAGGGCACTGCGCACCGTGCAAGTGGCAACACAAGAACCCTGAGTAGAACCTTAAGCACAGCTATGCGCTAGGCGCAGCAAGCAAAGACTCTTTGGGTAAGATCTGCGGATGCAAGAGGATAAGCTGGAAGCTGAAAGGACGGGAAAAGCGGGCAGGGAAAAGAATAGGGAAGAAGAAGAAGAAGAAGAAGAAGCGGAAGAGCGCGCCTGCACAGAGCAAAGCTTGGCGGCGCGCGTGAGCAACAGGGCGGTTTGCACCGCCCCGCAAAAGACAAGACTATAAGCCTACTTGCATCTCAGCATTGGTCTGAGTGTCTTGTAAGACCTCGTCGATGTCCTCACCTGCTAAGACGCGTTGCAGCGCCTCAGAAACCACGCTCTCAATAGCGTAGGTGTGTGGGCCATAGTTTAAGGCTGGAATCTGCGTGTTCCAACGGGCAAAGTCAGCGTAGATCTTTTGGTCGCCAAAGAACGCATTAGCCACGTTGTAGTTGGAGATCTTGGTGGTGTCCTTTAAGGAGTTAACCAGAGAGATCTTGGTGACCAGCTCGTTTAACAGCTGCTCGTCGGTAGCAAAAGTCTCATTTAAGAAGTCGACCGCGACGTCAGCATTCTTCGAGTAGTTGTTGACGTACCACTGCGAGCCACCTAAGTTCGAGTAGTGGGTGCTCTCCTTGACCGTAGAGAGCTTTGGAATAGGGGCAATACGCCAATTGCCGCTGTTCTCGGTGTTTGCTTCCACCGATGGGGTAACCCAGCAGCCTTGCACCACAGTTGCGACCAGACCTTGCTGGAAGCTAGCGAGCATCTGCGTCCAGCCATTGTAGTAGGTCACTAAGTCCTCATCCTGCATCTTCTTTAAGATCAGCATGGCCTCTTTTAAGGCTGGGTTGCCAGCAATGGTCACCTTGGTGGCATCGTTGTTGGTGTACCACATGCCCGCAGACTGCATCATGACACGGATGATACCTAAGTCGCTTGGGTCATAACCAAAGAGGTAAACACCAGTGGTCTCTTTGACCTTTTTGCCCATCTCGATGAACTGATCCCAAGTGATGTCTTGGAAGTCATCTAAGGTGTAACCGGCCTTTTCAAATAAATCCTTACGCAGGAAGGTGGCAGTAACGCCAGAGTCAAAAGGCACACCGTAGACCTTACCAGAGGTATCAGAGGAGGCCTTGACCTTGTAATCGACGAAGCGCGAGGTATCGATGGTGGAGCCGATTTCCTTTAAGAAATCAGGGTAGCCGATGAGGAAGTTTTGGATGCGGTTGTCTTCGATGAGTACCACATCTGGCAGGGAGCGCACATTATTGGCGCCTAAAGCTGCATTTAAGCGTTGTACGATATCGGCTTGAGCGATGGACTCGACTTTAACAGTCACACCAGGGTGGCGAGCTTGATAGCGCTGCGCAGCCATTTTGGCGGCAGGCACATTGAAGTGGTCATCCCAGCACCAGACTTTCAGTTCGGTTTCAGCGGAGGCAGCGGCGGAGCCGAATAACAGCGCACTGCCAACTAAGGCAGCTAAAGTAGCTTTAAGCTTCAATTGTCGATCCCTCTATATTGGCCACGATCGCGCCATAAAGGAGTCAGAGCCTCTTTAACATGGGGCGGCAAGCGCGTTATTGGCCAGAGCCAAGAGCTAAGCAAGCTACTAGTGCCTATACCTACAGGAAATAGGGCGCGGACAAGTAGGTGCAGCTCTCGTTATTTATGGTTTAAAGCAGCGCAGTGCAGCAGAGCAAAGCAAGCACAGCTGCGACGATCATGGGGGCAGAAGCAAGGAATATTCTCACTTTGCTTGCTCATCTTAACAAAAGCAAGAGCCTAATCCGCACGAAGATAGAGAATTGCGACAATGGTTGCATTTTGCCAAGTGCGACGGCAGAGCGTGGTGCAAACGTTTACATTTGCACCAATAAAGCGGGGCGGAGTCTGTTACTTGTTCTCTGGCTTGAGCGTGACTAAACCAAAGTTCTGGAACATGAGGGAGATGTAGTCACGCTTGAGCATTGGGCTCTGATTTCCGGACTTGCTCTTGGCCTCAGCAGGGGCGGTAGCCTCTTGCTTCGGCAGCGCTACTTGCTGCAGGTCGGCCACAAAGTGAGTGTCCTCGAGCGTTTTGAGGCAAGCCTCCAGTGCTTCGTTACTCATACGCAAGAGCATCTTATGCAAGCCCTCGTAAGATGGGGCACGGGCTTTGGTGGGGTCAGCTTTGTCGACAGGTAAGTTGGGGAGTGCCGCGTGGATGAAGGTAGCGATCTCCTGCCAGATTTTAATAGCAGTGCGATAAGAGCTGGCACCGCAAGCGACACAGAGGGTAAAGGCGACAAAGAGCTCGATGATAGGGTAAGCGTGCTTGCGGTGAAAGCGGATGGTTACCCACTCTACGTCCAGCTCATAGAGTCTTTGGGTAAGAGCGGTGGTCTTTGCTACAGAGGTGGTAAAGTCCTGCGTAAGCGCTTGTTTGGCTCTGTCAGCGGCGTCTTGACGCTCTTTGATGCGGCTCATGATAATGCTCTGTGGTTGCTGCGCTTGAGCGTGGGCTGGGGCAGCATTGTGCGGCGCGGGGCTGTTGTGGCTTGGCGTGGGCATGGCAAGGATCTTTGTGGACTCAGCGGAAAAGCTGTGGTGAGGTCTCATTTGGTGCTTAGACCTGCTGTAGAGATGTGGAGATGTGGAGATGGTGAGAGGAGGAATGGGAGTGTCACCGCATGCAGCTTAGTAAGGGACGCGGCTTATGGTGATTGCTCGCAGTGAGGAGCGCTCTTTTATCTCAGCTCAGCTTAAGCTTGGGCCTTTGGCACCAGTAAGGCTTCTAAGCCACGGATAAAGATGTGAATAATGGTGGTGTGTACTTCCTGAATGCGGTCGGCATAGCCCATGTGTGGCACCACAATTGGCACATCGCAGAGGTTGTCGTGCTTTAACTTACCGCCATCCTTGCCTAAGAGGCAGATAGTCTTCATGCCCTTGTCTTTACTGGCACGGCAGGCTTCGATGATATTGCGAGAATTACCCGAGGTGGAGATGCCTAAGAAGACATCGCCCTTGGCGCCTACGCCCTCGATAAAGCGCGAGAAGATGTAATCAAAGCCGTAGTCATTGCCGACGCAGGTGAGGTGGCTCGGATCGCAGATGGCAATGGCGGCTAAGGCGGGGCGGTCATCACGGTAGCGGCCGGAGAGCTCTTCGGCAAAGTGGAGGGCGTCGCACATGCTGCCGCCGTTACCGGCACTAATGACTTTGCCACCGGCGCGCATGCTGTCTGCCATGATGGCGATGGCTTCTTCGATAAGTTCTTTGGTGCGTGGTGCGGCGATAAAGGCATCAAAGGTCTGACGGGACTCTTGCAAGTCGGCCATTACATCAAAAGGAAGCAGGGCCATGGAGACTCCTTAAGCTGAGTGAGAACAGATGGGGGAGTGGTTGGGGAGTGGTTGGGGAATGGTTTGGTGTGGTGGCAGTGGCAGCAAGTGCGTGCTGAGAAAGCTGCGGGTAGGCCAAAAGACAAGGTTTTGAGGTGATCAAAGTGCGGGAGATGCGTGCGTCCGCTTACTCCTGTTTATTGCGGCCTAAGACGCGATCTTCCCACACCTGATGGGCATGCTTGTGCTCATCTAAGGTGAGGTCTAAAGCAGCACACTCCTCACGGTTTAATAAGCGGTAGCTCTGCTCAAAGAGCTGCGCTTGCAGGCGCTTTTTAAAGTCGCCCTTACTTTCTTCAGGGCCCTTTTGCAGCATCGGGAAGTAGAAGTTTGCGCCCCACATGCTGCCCGCAAAAGGCTGGTCATTTTCGCTGCCAATCTGCTGCGTCTGGCCTAAAGCCACCATGTTATACACATGCTCGGCATGGCGCTCCGGCTCCACGCGCATCAGCGGTAAGCACATGCTTGGCTGTCTCTGCCAGCGACGGGTCTCGGTGGTGGTAGTGTCAACCTTAAGATCAAAGTCGCGCTGGCCACCGGTCATGGCCAGATAGACTTCTGCGAGTAAGCGCGCGTCGAGCAAAGCGCCGTGTTGCACACGATGCTTATTGTTGATACCAAAGATGTTACAGAGGTTATCGAGGTTAACTTGGTGGCCTGGGTGTAACTTTAAGGCTACGCCAATGGTATCCGTGACCTTGGCCATGTCTGCGACATGCTCATTAAGGCCCATGCGGTCAAATTCCATGTCGAGGAAGGAGACGTCGAACTTGGCATTGTGGATGAGCAGCTCGCTGCCACGGATAAAGTCGATAAATTCAGCGGCGATTTGCGGGAAGGTTGGGCAGTCACGCAGTTGTGCCCATGTCATACCGTGCACACGGGTCGCTTCTTCGTCGATTTCGCGCTGTGGGTTGAGGTAGATATGCAGTTCGCGTGAGGTGATTTTGCGGTCGATGATTTCCACGCAGCCGATTTCGATGATGCGGTGGTCGCCAGGGGTACCATCATCAGTTTTACCGGTGGTTTCGGTGTCCAGAGCAATTTGACGCAGACTAGGCATGGGGGCCGCCCTCACAAAAGAAAAGTCTGGGGAGAATTTTACCGCATTCTGGCTCTACTAAGAGTTTGGTGGCGACCACAACGTAGCCACACACCAAAAGGAGTGATAGAGGAGTGAGCACACATGGTCATACTCTCGCTGGAGCACCGTGCGCGTCAGAGCAGTAACAGCAGCTACTTTAAAGGTTCCAGACTCTGCACAGTCTCGTCGCAGCGGAGCATAGCATTAAGGCAGTACTCACCCTGTACCTGTGTGTGCAGCCCAGAAATAGGCTGTTTTCGCCAGCAAAAGCCTCTCGCTACGCCCGCATAGAGGTCACGTGGGACAGCATGTTACAGGCACAGAGTGCAGCTCCGTGCACTTTGCCTGTTTTGCGATAAATAAGCGCTTTGTGCTGGCACCAACGCTTGTTACGGGATACAAATGATCGGGTAGTGATAGATAGTCGCAACATACAAGTATGTTCATGCGTATATGGCTTATATAAGCTGTTTATCGTGGGCTTGTATGACAACTACCCTGCTTTTTTCTGTTTTGGCAGTGGCCTTTTTGCTATAATAGATCCTGTCAAAAGGGGGGGATTTAGCCCTCTACCGGCCCGCACGGTGAGTACGATTTTTTGTTCAGTGAGACAGCCGCACCCAGCGGGGTACAGACTGCGCTTAGCGCAGTGTGACAGGGTGGAGTCATAAGGGGCCAGCGTCAGCTGGTCTGCATGCTGCGGCAGTAATGCTGTGGCTCTGCGGTCAAAGCCAACCAGCTTTTAGGGTAATACGCGCAAGCGTGATGCTCTGAGCCGTTTTCCGCAAGGATAAGCAGACTCGCAAAGGAGGGAAGGCGATGAAAGAAGTGCAGATCTTTACTGATGGCTCTTGCTTGCGCAATCCAGGTCCTGGCGGTTATGCCGCTATACTGAAATATCAGGAGCATGAACTGGAGTTAAGCCAAGGCTATAGCATGACGACCAACAACCGCATGGAACTCATGGCAGTGATTGCGGCCTTAAGTCGTTTGACTGAGCCTTGTGCCGTCACCTTGACGAGCGACAGCATGTACGTCAAGAACGGTATTAACTCTTGGATTCATACGTGGAAAAGCAACGGTTGGTTAACAGCTACCAAGCAGCCAGTGAAAAATGAAGACCTGTGGCGCTTACTAGATTTACTCTGTGCGCGTCATCAGATCAACTGGCGCTGGGTCAAAGGGCACTCTGGACACGCAGAGAATGAGCGCTGCGATACCTTAGCGCGCAACGCGGCCCAAGGCCTAAGCGGTGAGCTGCTTCCGCAAGATAATCGGTGGTAAGTGCGTACAAGCAAGAAGACGACGCACGATGCCCTGTGTATTGTCCCGTAGGTAGTACAGACAAGTGAACCCTATACTTGTCGCTACGGTGATCCTTCCCCTAACTACTGCCAAAGGTGCAGAGCTTACAAAGAAAAGAGCTGTCCTCTGGCAACATCTCGCGCATGAGGCGCGTTTTCTCTCCTAAATGCCGCGCAGCAAGGATGTGCGCGGGACTACCGCTAGGCTTTTTGGGGTAAACAACACAAACCTAAGGCACAAACGCGGTAGTGGCTGGGCTTTGGTATTGGCTGTCGCAAGCTTTACGTGTGGCAACGAGGGGCTTAAGACATTCCTTAGACAGGGCACGGCCAAAAAAGTTTCGTCGGCATTTGGCTTTGAGCGTTTTTGTGCACCACGGCCTTACATAAGCCCTTAGTGCTTATGAAGGCAGCAGTCCGCAAGGACTTAAAAGCGCCAGTGAACGCCAAAGTACATCCTGACGGTGGAGACGCTGCACCAAGACTCCGTAAGACGGTAAGACCCAGCAAAAGCTACTCTCTGGGGTAACCCAAGGAAGCTTAAGCTAGGAAGCCCGTCAGAGCGCGTAAGCGCTTGCCTCACAGCAGAAGCTGTTGGGGTAGGGGGTTTTTGGTTTTTTCCTTTGCTGCAAACGATTACGAAAGCACGCAACTCTGGCGCTAACTCTTGCTGTAAGAGCGCAGAGAAAAGGACTGGCAGCGTAAGCACATCTCCTCTGAAGTAGGTACTCCCATACATAGCCTACATCCCAGCCACCAAAAAACAGTTGGTGGTGCAAGCATCTTTCACCTGAGGGTGGGTGCTGGGCAGGGCAGGTGCTGCGATTGATTGCTGGCCGCAGGCCGTTTGTTGTGGAATGATTAAGAGAACATTTGTAGTTTTTCTCAGTACTTTACTGCTGGTGTTAGGTCTGGTTGGTTGCTCCAGTGAAAACGCGGGGCAGAAGCTGGCGCTGTCCTCGACGGTAACAGCGGCTACGGACGCACAAGAGGGTACTGAGGACAGCGAGCAGCAGGTTGATACGTTGACCTCTGCGCAAGCTGCCGCAACCACAGAGAGCTCAGAGACCACTGCCCAGAATACCGCTGCTGTTGACGGCATGAGTGGCGCTGCTGCCCTTAACCCAGAGGCACAGGCTCGTCCACAGAAGCTTAAGGAGTATGGCTCCTTATGGCAGAGCGACTTGTTTGCTGACAGTCGTTTCCAGCTCAACATTAAGCTGACCCCTTCGGAAAAGAAGGAGGCCAAGATCTTAGCGCGTTCCTTTGAGAGTCATATGGAGCGTGCCAAGCCATTTATGCACTACCTGCTCACGGAACTTAAGGCACGCAATCTCCCAGTGGAGTTAGCAGCTATTCCTTTGGTGGAAAGTGGCTTTGACTTACGTGCGCGTTCGCATGCTGGTGCTCATGGCCCATGGCAGTTTACCCGTCAGACGGGTAAGAGCTTTGGCTTAGAGGTGAGCGCCAACTACGACGAGTTCTATGACTTTGTCGCCTCGACGCAAGCTTCGCTTGACTACTTAACCCACCTGCACAAGGAGCTGAAGCGCTGGGACTTTGCCTTGATTGCTTACAACCAAGGTGAGTTTGGTGTAAAGCGTGTGATTCGTCGCGCTAAGGCCGCTGGTATTACGGACTTAAATGTCGACAAGTTAAGCTTTTCTCGCATGGGCCGCCTGTACTTAAAGCGCGTGCGTGCTTATGCTGACATCATGCATCACCCAGAGAAGTATGGTGTGGAGTACCCTGAGGTTGAAGACCGTGAGGTCTTTAAGCAGGTACAGGTTGCTGGTCGCGTGAACTCGATGAAGAAGGTCGCGGAGCTGTCAGGTGCTGACTTAAAGCTGTTAAAGACCTTAAATGCGGGCTACTTAAGCGACAGACTGGTAAGCAAGAAGCAGCGTAGCATCTTAGTGCCAGTGGAGAATGTGGCGGCTTTGGAAAAGGCCTTAGGCATTAGACCAGAGGTGCCATTTAGTGGCGAGGGCGTGGCGGCATTAGCTACGCGCTAAAGCGCAAACCTCTAGGCACAAGAGAGCAGGAGGCAAGGCTTCCTGAGCTCAAGCTCTTGTAGATGACAAAAGCATTGCTGGGGCGGAGGCAACACCGCTTGAGCAGTGCTTTTGTTGTTTTTGGGCGGGACAAAGTGTACGCAGGTGCTGGAGGTGTGCGCTGGGCGCTGACTGGCCTCACGCCGGTGGGAACGGCTTATAATGACCGTAAAGCTTTTTGCAGAGGAGGCGGTATGTACAAGCGTGAATTTACCCCTGAGCGCATTGAGTCCTTACAGCCACAGGAGATCTTTGTCTTTGGCTCCAATTTAGGCGGCTATCATGGTGGTGGCGCGGCGGCCATTGCCATGCGTAAGTTTGGGGCTATCTGGGGGCAGGGCGTCGGTCTGCAAGGTCAGAGCTACGCTATTCCGACCATGCAGGGCGGTGTCGAGACCATTAAGCCTTACGTCGACGAGTTTATCGCCTTTGCCACAGAGCATCCGGAGCTTAAGTTTTACGTGACGCGTATAGGCTGTGGCATTGCGGGCTTTAGGGATGAGGAGATTGCCCCGCTGTTTGCAGCGGCGCTGAAGCTGCCGCAGGTGATACTGCCAGAGAGCTTTGTGCGGCTGCTGGAGCAGGGGAAGTAAGGCGGCAGAGGTGGGGTTCGCGCTCTGTCAGCAGCAGAGTAGCCTCAACGCGTATTTCCAAGAGCACTTTAGAGGCGCTTACCAGTAGGCT
This sequence comes from uncultured Succinivibrionaceae bacterium, assembly GCA_949286015.1. Classification (GTDB taxonomy): domain Bacteria; phylum Pseudomonadota; class Gammaproteobacteria; order Enterobacterales; family Succinivibrionaceae; genus Anaerobiospirillum. The sequence goes on from CASEBB010000001.1 coordinate 34,563, forward strand.
GTGGTTAGTAGATAAGCTTCTGGTGCGTGTAGCTGCTGCTCACACTGTCTGTAGTAGGCGGTGTAGGCGTGCTCTTAAAGTCTGCAGACGTAGTGTTGTCAGACTCCGTGACTGTAGCTGTAAGCGCCGAGAGCAGCTTGCTATCGAGCTTAAGCTGCTTGGTGCCAATATCTCTTAAGGCTGCACACAGCTCCTCAATAGCGATCTTTGGCTCAATGTTTTTGCGCACAAAGAGGCTCAGTGGACGACGCAGCGGCTGACCATTTTTGGTAAGCGTAAAGCGGTTGAGCTTAGTGTGCGTGGTATTGTCACCACGCATCAGACTGCGATCAAAGATTAAGGCCGCGCCTGTGCTCTGCGCTACCGCACGGCGGCCCTCACTGAGGCTACTCACCGCATGCATAGGGCAAGTAAAGCCCAGTAGCTGCGTCAGCTGCCGCCGCTCCTCATTAAACTGGCTAACCTCAGTGATAATGTAGATCTCAAGCTGCCGCTCATTGATGGTGGCTACGTCCAGCTTGCGCTTGTTTTTACCCTTGTAGGGGACATCCAGAGCCCGTGGCAGCTCACATTGCAGCTTTGGGGAAAAGAGCGCAAATTTGCCTAAGGTCTCGCTCTCGCCTAAGCGCGTGCTGTCAGAGATAAAGGCGTTTATGATGCCGTTACTAAAGTTCTCGTAGAGCTCGTCAGGCGTGCCGTAGGCAAAGCTAACCTCACAGCCCGCTGAGTAGAAAATGATGCGCTTCAGGGCCTCATTCAGGGCCTCGGTCTTGTCCATAGAGGAGAGCAGGCCTAAGCGCAGATTGAAGTTTTGGTTGTGGTGTACCCGCTGCACATGGGCAAAGAGATCATCAATTTGCAGGAGCAGGGGCTTGATACGGTGGTATAAGAGGGTACCGGCGGGAGTAAGGGTAAAGGAGCGGCCTTGGCGGGCAAAGATCTTGATCTCGAGGGCTTGCTCCAGATTTTTCATTTGCTGGGAGAGCGCAGACTGAGAGATAAAGCATTGCTCAGCAGCCGTGGTAAAGCTGTGTTTATCAGCTATGGTCACAAAGTTCTGGAGATGCTTTAATTCCATAGACAATCTGCGCGGCGGCACCATGTATTTGTAGTCGTTTTGGTGGCAGCCGCACAGCCTCTGCTGCTGTGCTCTAAGAGCAAATGGGACATGGCGCTGCGCACTGGTCTTAAGGCCATGGCAAGGGCAGTAAGCTCAAGGCAGGTGTGGGTGGAGAGTGGTGATTTAGTGCCAGCGGCGCTATGCCCTTAGATTAGCAGTTACTGCACTTGGATGCCATGCTCCTTTAGCAATTCTAAGAACTGCTCCTCACTATAGACGCTTACCCCTAAGCTCTGGGCCTTGGTAAGTTTTGAGCCCGCCTCTTCACCGGCAACCACGGCGTAGGTCTTTTTCGAGACCGAGCCTGAGACCTTAGCGCCTAAGCTCTCTAAGTAGACCTTAGCCTCCTCACGCTTTAAGCTCTGTAAGGTGCCCGTGAGCACAAAGGTCTTGTTAAGCAGCGGCAGCGACTCAGCTGATTGCTCACTGATTTGTGGGCATGGGCTAATTTGCAGCTGCGCCTCGGTGAGCAGGCGCTCGATGACCTTTTGGTTGTGCTCCTCTTTAAAGAAGTCGAGGATCGAGGTGGCTACCACCTCACCAATGTTTGGTACCGCCTGTAACTGCTCCTTGCTCGCTGCCATTAAGGCGTTGATATCAGGGAAATACGAGGCTAAGACCTTAGCGGTGTTGCTGCCCACCTCACGAATGCCTAAGGCATAGAGGAAGCGGTTAAACGGACGCTGCTTTGAGGCCGTAATGTTTTGTACAAGCTTGGTGGCTGTGGCCTTACCGAGCAGGCGGAGCTTCTCCTCTTTGGAGTTGCTGTCGATCACTAAGGTGGCGACCTGATCAACCGTGAGGCTGTAGAGGTCAGCAATATTGTGCACCATCTTTTGGTCGACCATGGCATCAACGATGCGCTCACCTAAGCCATCGATGTCCATCGCGGCACGCTCAGCGTAGTGCTCAATGGCCTGCTTTTGCTGGGCAGGGCAGACTAAGCCGCCAGTGCAGCGCCATGAGGCCTCATCTGCGATGCGCTCAAGGCGCGAGCCGCACTCAGGGCAGACCGTAGGGAAGACTACTGGCGTCAGCATCTTGTTGGGATCACGCTTGGTGAGCACAACCTTAGTGATCTGCGGAATCACATCACCGGCGCGGCGGACTACCACGTAGTCACCTAAGTGCAGATCGAGCTTTTTGATCTCATTTTCGTTGTGCAGGGTGCAATTTGAGATGGTGACACCACCCACGTACACTGGCTGTAAGCGCGCCACGGGGGTGATTTGACCGGTGCGACCCACTTGGAAGTCGACGGCTAAGAGCTCGGTCATTTCCTCCTCAGGTGGGAATTTGTAGGCAATAGCCCAGCGTGGGGCTTTGGCGGTAGCACCCATTTCCTCTTGGCGGGCGATGCTGTTGATTTTCAGCACCACACCGTCGATGTCGTAATTGAGCGTTGGGCGCAGCTTGCCAATTAAGGAGTAGAACTCGCGCAGGCCCTTAAGACCGTAGGTTTGCTGTACCAGTGGATTGACAGGCAGGCCTAAGCTCTTGACAAATTGCAAGCGGCCATATTGGGTTGGTGGTAAGCACTCATCATCGGTGCGGCCGTCGGCCATACGGCACTGACCAATGTAGTAGGCATTAAAGGTGAGTGGACGGCTGGCGGTGACCTTTGGATCTTGCTGGCGCAGCGAACCAGCGGCACCATTGCGCGGGTTAGCAAAAGGCTTTTGCTTGCGCTCGGCAGCGGTCTCATTCCACTTCTTAAAGCCGTCGCGTGGCATAAAGACCTCGCCACGCACGTCTAAGTAAGCCGGAATTTCGGTGGCCACAAAGCTGGCAGGGGAGAGTGTAGTCGCAGCTGCGTTCCCTTTATCACCGCGTAAAGTGGCGTAGGAGTGGCTGTAGAGCCAGTTATGGGCGTGGTATGCACTTGCGACCGTAGATGCACGGTTGTCGCTGTATCTGCCATTGCGTGCTGGGGTATGGCATTGCAGCCAGCGATGGGCGTTACGCGCACTCTGTGCACGCGCAGCCTGCGCACGCGCCGCTTGTGAATGGCGGTTGCGGCGGGCGTGGCTCAAGGTGCGGGCAGTGCTGCCACTTGCCGCGCCACGCTCAGCTGGTAGGGTCAGCTTCAGCGGAATTGCCGCAATGGTGCGGGCGTTTGCGGTGATGTCTTCACCGGTGGTGCCGTCACCACGGGTGGCTGCACGCACTAAGATGCCGTTTTCGTAGATCAGAGAGACGGCTAAGCCGTCTAACTTAGGCTCGGCGCAGTACTCGATGTGGCCACCTACGGCTTTAATCATGCGGTCATTGAAGTCGATGAGCTCGTCATCATTAAAGATGTCACCAAGGCTCATTAAAGGCACTTGGTGGTGTACGGGCGCAAAGGTATTGAGCGTGGTATCACCGATGCGGCGGGTTGGAGCATCGACGTCTTTAAAGGTGGTGTGCTGCTCAATAGCCTCCAGTTCACGATAGAGGCGGTCGTACTCGGAGTCAGGGACAAGGGGATCGTCCTCTACATAGTAGGCGTGGGCGTAGCGGTTGAGAGTGGTTACCAGCTCACGATAGTGCTCATAGCTTAAGTCAGCAGGCGCTGCCGATGCTGCCGGTGCTGCTGATGCGGCCGAGGCTACCGGTGCATTTGGTACAGCCTCGGCGGATGCAGCGTCTACGGACACGGCGTCTGCGGGCGCAGAATCGATTTGGTCGAGCATGCTCTGCTCGTTTGTTTCACCACTACTCATAGACGCCTCCTGTGGCTGTACTGATCGCAAGTTGCAGGGGGCGCATTGACCCCAATGGTATTTGGCTCTGACAAAGCGTTTAGCAATGTGTGTGATGTTAAGTATGAGCTGCGCCACTGCTTAAAAGCAGGCTTGAAAGCAATGGTCGTTGGCTAAACGCTTTGTCAGCTCTAGGTGGGTATTATACTCTACTTTATAGAGGTATGACCCCAAAAGTTAATGATAATTTATTGACGTAAAGCGTATAGGGCAAAAGAGGAAAGTGGGTGCAGGCAGGGACGGATGCATGGGGCGGAGAGGCCTTTTGGCTAAGACGCGGCGTGCGAAACAGGGCAGCGCGAGCACAGGGGCACCAGCTTGCTGGCTGGTAGGCTCTAAGACATTAAGGTGCTGCAGCGTTCGGAACTGTGCTGCGCATAGCGGCGCATAGGAAGCAGCTGGCAGCTGGCGCCGCGCATTAGCACTCGTCACGCTACTCCAAGGGGCACTGGTACAAAGCACCATGTCTCCGTCCCTGTATCGCATATCCTGCTCTTTAGCAGGGACGTGAGAGGCAGCGCTCCTTACTGCTGGCCTGCTGGGATGTTATCGTAGTTTTGCAGCTCTAAAGCCAGAGCGTTGAGCTCCTCGGCGCCAATTATGCGGCGCTGCTGATCCTCCATATGACCACCCAGCTGCTTAATAAAGATCTCGGTGGCCATACGCAGGGCATTGAAGTAGGCAAAGGCCTTACCCCGCTCTGGCAGCGTCATGTACAGAGCAATAGCCGAGGTCTGGTAGCCATGCATGTTCTCAGGGAAGTAGAACGGTGGCTCCATGGAGCAGATGCGGAAGACCTCGTTGGTCTTTTCACGGGCGTTTTCGTAGACGAAGTAGATCTTGAGGTTGTCCTTGATGAAGCCCTGAATAAAGCCGTAGTGGTTGCACAGCTCCTCAATATCCTCACCTAAGTAAGGCTTGTCCTTATCGGCGGCAATGATGATCTCATAGACCTCACGGTGGGACATGCTAGCAGCGCTGCTTGCCGCAGCGTTAGCCTCATTGCTATAAGCATCAGCACTAAGCTTAGTAGTGTCAGACGGCGTTGCCACTGTAGTTGGGGCGGCTTGGCCTGCCATAGCGGCTGCAGGAGTGGCGGCGGTAGTGGCGTGCGCTGGTGCATTACCCGCATCATGACGTAAGCCATGAGTTTGGGGGTTAACGCTAATCGAGGCGTTATTGCTTAAGTCAGCAAAGCCATCATCAAAGTCATGAGGCAGCGTGGCGCGCGCATGGCGAGCACTTTTGGTCGCTGGAGCTGCTTCGCTCTCGGCTTGTTCTTCGGCGTGAGCGTGTGGGTTTAAGGAATCAGGGGTAACGATGCGCACCTTACCAATTTGATTAGAGCGAGAGAGCTCTTGGTCGCGCTGGTCGTTTTTCTTGAGACGGCGGTTTTGCGGCTTATTGGAAAACCAGAGTCCATGGACGATAAAGACGAGGATGCAGATTGCACCAACGATCAGCACAATGGAACTGGGATCGGAAAAAGAGGACATGGCAGGTGATCTCAAAGGCCGCTGGTGCGGTCAGTTCTCTTTGCGGGTCTCTTGGCGTGTTTCTTGGCCTGTGCACAGAGCTTACAGGCAGTGCTGGGTGCGACCTTTGTGGGGAGAGCGTCAGACTAGGAGCTGCTGTGGCTTGTGCGTGGTGCTGAAGAGAAACAAAACAAGGACGAAACAGAAGCTTTGTGGGGTGGAACCGCAGCCGTGCTTAGAGCTAAAACTGTAAGCTTGCTGGTGGCGTCGACACCAAGGGCAGCTAAGACTTTTTGCAGGTCTCAGTTGATGGCGAAAATTATACTCAAAGCCCCCATAAAGTCGCAATTGAGCACGGTAAACATAAGCTCAGATGAATGGGGGAGAGGCAAGAGCGCAATGCAGCACAAGTGGGGTATTTTTGGTTTTTGTCTGCAGGGGTTTGCGGTATGATGAGAGCTAGGTTTTGCTCTTTACTCCGTGCGCACTCGCATCCACCTGCGTCAGGGCACTTCCAGCGCCCACCAGCAAAAGGGCACTCCCAGCGCTGCGCAGCGTAAGGCGCGCCTTTCTTGTTTCACCCATCGCTCTTGGCCTTAAGCATGATCAAAGACAGTTCTAACCAAGAAATCTCAATCTGGAATATGGTTGGCTACCTCGGATCCGGCCTGCAATTAGCCCTCTCCAAAGAGTGCCGCCTCTATGTGGTCATACCAATCATTATCAACTTTTTGGTGCTGGCCCTTGGTGGCTATCTGGTCGTTCAGACCATTTCGGGCTTTTTACAGCAGTACCTTGATCTGCTGCCAGAGTGGCTTAACTTCTTAAGCTACGTGCTGTGGATCTTTCTCGCGCTGACCATGGGCTTTGTCTTTTGCTACATCTTCTCCACAGTCGCGACCATTATTGCTTCACCTTTTTACGGCATGCTGGCCGAGAAGGCCGAGGGCGTGATTCGTGGGGCGCCATTTGCGGCAGGCAGTGATGATGGCTTTGCCGCTGTCATCAAAGACGTGCCACGCGTGATTAAGCGTGAGTTACGCAAGATGGCTTACTACCTGCCACGCGTGATTGCCTGCCTGATCATCTCCTTTATTCCGGTCATTAACGTCATCTCCCCAATCTTATGGTTTTTACTGGCGGCATGGATGATGTGCATTCAGTACGTCGACTATCCATATGACAACCACAAGATCTCCTTTGATGACATGAAGAAGGACTTGCAGAACCAGCGCTTAGCCTCGTTTGTGATGGGGGCAGTGATTTCGCTGGCGATGACGGTGCCTATTTTGAACTTGGTGATTCCACCTGCTGCGGTGTGTGCTGGCACCAAGTACTATGTAGAGATGCAAAAGCGCTATACCATTGATGTGGCGCTGCGCTAAGAAACGCTCAAAGCTACTGCAACCAACTACAGCCACAGCCATAGAGCTAAGCCAACAGTGAGTGAGTGAGAACTAAGCCAGCTGTGCTAAGCAACAGAGATAAAACTGCGGCCGCTTTCCTTACGGGAATCGCTCAAGCGGCCAGCAGAGCACAGAGGAAGCGTTACGCTCCGCTGTTGCCAGCGGTGTGATCTTGGCGCTGTGGTCGTGGTGACAAAAGGTGCTGCTCAGCGTGTGAGGCGAGGAGGATGTAATGTACACCATGTCAGGAATCACTGTCTCTGAAGGCGTCAGTGAGGGCTTTGCCTTTTTACTGCTGCCGCAGACGGTGTCCACTGAGACCGAAGCTACGCGGGCTCTTAGTCCTAGCGATGAGCGCTTAAAGTACCTCAAGGCCAGTCGTGAGTTTGCCAACAAACTCAATAACGCCATGTCAGGCACTGTCCCTGATAAGGTGCGTGACCTCTTTGGGGCGGTGGCCTCGTATATCACCAACTCTGGCAACATTAACGCGATTGATGAGCTCATTGCGCAAGGACAAAGTGCAGTTGAGGCTGCGCAAAACGTGCTCCTACCAAAGATTGCACGCTTTTCCCACGACGCCGATGCTGAGGATGGTGATGATGACGACCCAGAAATGCAGGTCGTAGCCTCAGAGCTCAGCTCCCTGATGCGTGACTTTATTGCCACTATCAACTCCACCGGTACCGATGATGAGGCGGAGGTGCCTCAGCTCAATCGCCCGTGTGTCATCATTGCCTCTGATCTCACCCCCGCCCGTTTTCTCTCTTTGCACACCGAGCTCGTGCGCGCGGTGGTGTTAGAGGGTGGTCAAGCCTCAGGGCACTTAGGCACGGTCTTACGTGACCTGTGCATCCCTGCCATTTACGGGGTAAAGGGCGCGCTGACCATTAAAAATGGTGAGCATGTGCTGGTGGATGCCACACGGGGCACTATCCTTGTCGAGCCACCACAGGACACGGCGCGAGCGCTGATTGCCCAGCAGGATCTCTTTAATAGCAATAGCGATGATGACGACCCACCTGATAGCGACTTACAGGTGACGGTGGCTGGCTCGATGGGAGCTATTGGTGAAATTGACCGCTTAGCGCGCTACTTAAACCACGGCTTAGGCCTGCTGCGCTCGGAGTTTCTCTTTTTAAACTACCACCATGAGCCTAGCGTCGAGGAAATGGTGCGCACCTTTACCTCGATCTTCTCTAAGATTCCCAAGACCGCGCCGCTCACCGCACGTACCTTTGATTTTGCGGGTGATAAGAAGCCACTCTTTACTGTGGAGTTAGACCACGAGGGCCCTCTTTACAGCTACGGTGCGCAGGTAGGCTCGGCACTGCTCAAAAAGGAATTACGGGCGCTGTTGCTCGCGTCGGCCGGACGGGAGATTCACATCGTATTTCCGCTCATTACTCGCATTAGTGAGGCGAAGGCCCTGACCACAATGCTGGCACGGGTGATTGAGGAGCTGGAAAGTGATAATGTGCCTTATGGCAAGTCGCATGTGGCGGTGATGATTGAGACGCCTGCGGCGGTGCTCTCGGCAAAGGCCTTTGCCGCGTATGGCGAGATGTTTTTAATCGGCACCAGCTCGCTTGCTGAGTACGCTTCGGCTCCACGTCCACCTGAGGACTACTTTACGCCTGCGCTCTCAAAGATGATTGCCATTGCCTGCAAGGGCGCGCATGATAGCCATGTGCAGGTGGGTATCGCGGGGCGCTTTGCGATGCGCACGGAGTTGCTGCCGTTTTTCTTATCACTGGGAGCCAGCTATATCACCACGGATGCAACGTCGATTGCTAAGGTGCGTAAGGAGCTGCAGCAACTTGCAGATCAGGGCGTAGTACCGCACTTTGATCAGAAGCTGTACAACAGCTTAATGGAGGTGGCCTCCAGTGACGATCTCCAGCGCTTGCTCTTTGCAGACGATTTTGCGTAGCAGGTGACGTAAACTACTCTAAAGCTGGTACTGGGGAGAGCTTGCTGCCTGAGTACTGGCGCATCATTCCCTTGGGCAACACGAGGACAAGGTCATGGGCTTCTTTTCTGGTTTATTCAAGCACGTGACAAAGACCGATGAGGCGGCGCCGTCGGTCGCTGAGGTCAAGAACATTAACGCTGACGTGACCTTATATGCACCGGTTACGGGCACGCTTTTACCTCTAGAGGAGGTGCCGGATATCGTGATCTCAGAAAAGGTCATGGGTGATGGCGTGGCGGTAGTACCAGAGAGCGAGTCGATTGTGGCGCCGTGTGATGGCGTGATCTCGCGTTTACTGCCGACAAAGAATGCCTTTGCGGTGCGCATGGCTGAGGGCTTGGAGGTGTATGTCACCTTTGGTGTAGAAGCGATGGAGCTTAAGGGCGATGGCTTTACCACCAAGGTGAATTTGGGCGATGAGGTGAAGAAGGGCGATCCGATCATTATGACGGAGCCGCGCTTATTGAGCTCGAAGCTCAAGTCGACCATTACCTCGATGATTGTGATTAAGAGCACGGGCGATATTGATAAGATCTTTGCGGCGACGGGCAAGTGCCATGCAGGGGTGACGCCGGTGCTGTGGATTACGCTGCACAATAAGGCGCAATAGGGGAGCTCAGAGATGAGGCAGGGGACAGCAGAGGCTGTCCCTTTTGTTTTGGGGCGAGCAAAATGGCTCTACTCAGAGTTTGGGGGATAAGGAACCAGCACTCCAATCCACTACCAGTAAGGACGGTCACACCAAAGGCAATGACACCGGTACAACTGACATCTGGTAGTTGGTACGCATTTATTTTTCCTGATAAATAAGCTGTTTCTGCTTTAAGACTCTAAACAATAGCCACCACACAGAAGCTTGAGATGGTGAGCACTCTCAGCTTTAAGGCTATCGCCTTACCCTTGAGGGGCAGTCGTCGGTATATCCACTCTAAGGTAAAAGCCGTATCTTCGCGGTTTTGGGAAAATCAGTCACCACTTCCCGACCTCAGGTTGGCGACAAAGCGTCGCTTCCTTTAGCTCTCACACACAACAACGAAAAAAGCCCAGCAGATCACTCCGCTGGGCTTTTCTCTGGAATCAGCTTGCACCGTGCTCAAGCTAAGCTGGGGGCCCTCTTGGCAGAGGAGAGCTTAGCTTAGAGCATGATCAGCTTAGATGCCGGCCACAATCTCTTCAACCGACTTCTTCGCATCGCCGAAGCACATGTAGGTGTTGTCCTTGAAGAACAGTGGGTTCTGCACACCGGCATAGCCCGCGTTCATCGAACGCTTGAAGACCACCACATTGTGAGCCTTCCACACCTCAAGCACTGGCATGCCAGCAATTGGGCTGTTTGGATTCTCTAACGCAGCTGGGTTCACGGTGTCGTTAGCACCAATAACCAGTACGGTGTCGGTGTTCTCGAAGTCGTCATTGATCTCATCCATCTCAAAGACGATATCGTATGGCACCTTGGCCTCAGCTAACAGCACATTCATGTGACCTGGCAGACGGCCAGCCACTGGGTGAATGGCAAAACGCACTTGGCAGCCACGAGCTTGTAACTTCTCAGTTAACTGCGCCACTGCATTCTGCGCTTGCGATACAGCCATACCATAGCCTGGGGCGATGATGACCGAGGAAGAGTTCTTTAAGAGCTCTGCCACATCGGCGGTCTTCATCTCGTGGTACTCGCCCATCTCCTCGTCAGCATCAGTAGCAGCACCCTCGTTACCGAAGCCACCCATGATCACCGACATGAAGGAGCGGTTCATAGCCTTACACATGATGTAAGACAGAATAGCACCGGAGGAGCCTACTAACGCACCGGTCACGATCAGCAGATCGTTCGAGAGCATGAAGCCAGATGCCGCTGCTGCCCAACCTGAGTAGGAGTTCAGCATCGAGATCACCACTGGCATGTCAGCACCACCAATGGCCGCCACTAAGTGCACACCAAAGGCAAAGGCGATCAGAGTCATCACCACTAATGGGAAGAGTGGTGGGGTATCTGCTGCCATGAACCAGATCAGTAAGAGGAACGACACGATCAGGGCGGCTAAGTTTAAGAGGTGACCGCCAGGGATCATTAAAGGCGCAGACTTGAATACGCGCAGCTTGTAAGTGCCGTTTAACTTACCATAGGCCACGATGGAACCAGTGAAGGTCACCGCACCAATGAAGATGCCTAAGAAGATCTCAACTAAGTGGGTGTTGAGCTCGGCAGCACTCATGGAAGTGCCAGCAGCTGCGACCGCAGCAGCGTTGGCCTTAGCAGCCTCATCCAGCAACGCGATAATGGTGGCTGGAGAGTCACCAACCGACACTAAGATGCTCTCTTGCACCGTTGGGCCTAACTCTAAGAAGGAGTTGTAACCCACCAGCACCGCAGCTAAACCCACAAAGGAGTGTAAGCATGCGATCATCTCTGGCATCTGGGTCATCGCCACGCGACGGGCAACGAAGATACCAATGGCACCGCCAATAACCATGGCGACAATGATTAAGAGGAAGCCTGAGCCAGACTCAACCTGCACGAAGGTAGCTACCAGAGCGATAGCCATACCTACCATGCCAGATAAGCAGCCGTACTTAGCCGTTTCCTGCTTCGATAAGCCCGCTAGGGCCATAATAAAGAGCAGTGCGGCCAAGATATAGGCCATGTGTATAGGTCCTGCTACCATTTGCTATTTCTCCTGATCCCTGATCCTTACTGCTGTTTCTTGAACATGGCCAGCATACGGCGTGTCACCGCAAAGCCACCGAAGATGTTAATCGAGGCAATGAGGACACCGATGAAGGCGAAGGCACCAATCACAAATGAGCCGGAGCTGATCTGTAAAATAGCACCCACAACGATAATGCCCGAAATAGCATTGGTAACCGACATCAGTGGGGTGTGCAGAGAGTGGGTAACGTTCCAAACCACGTAGTAACCGACCACGCAGGCTAAGACGAAGACGGTGAAGTGTGGTAAGAACTTCTCTGGAGCGAAAATGCCAATCAGCGCAAAAGCGATGAGAACAATGGCAAGTAAGGTGACCTTGAAGGTCTTGGAGACCTGATGCTGCTCGATCTTCTTTGGTGGCTCCGCACTCTTTGGCGCAGCTGGAGCAGCAGAGACGCTGATCTTTGGTGGTGGGAAGGTCACTTCGCCATCACGGGTTACGCACATGTTGCGTAAGATCACGTCCTCAAAGTCGACGTTGATGTTGCCATCCTTGTTCTTGCACAGGAGCTTAGCTAAGTTGACTAAGTTCGTAGAGTACAGTTGCGAGGATTGTGCAGGCAGACGGCAGGCTAAGTCAGAGTAGCCAATGATCTTGACACCATTTGGCGTGGTGGTGATCTTGCCCTCGACCGTCAGTTCACAGTTACCACCGGTGGCAGCAGCTAAGTCCACGATCACAGAGCCTGGCTTCATGCTCTCGACCATTTCCTTAGAAATCAGGCGTGGAGCTGGCTTGCCTAGAATCGCAGCGGTGGTGATGATGATGTCCACGTCCTTGGCTTGAGCAGCAAAAAGCTCCATCTCAGCCTTGATGAACTCATCAGACATGACCTTGGCGTAGCCGTCGGAGGAACCGCCGTCTTCAGTCTTAAAGTCTAACTTTAAGAACTCACCGCCCATGGACTTGATTTGGTCGGCCACTTCAAGACGGGTATCGAAAGCACGCACGATAGCGCCTAACGAGTGGGCAGCACCAATAGCAGCAAGGCCAGCCACACCAGCACCGATCACCAGTACCTTGGCAGGTGGAACCTTACCTGCGGCCGTCACTTGACCAGTGAAGAAACGACCAAAGGTGTGCGCAGCCTCGATCACGGCGCGGTAGCCGGAGATGTTGGCGGTAGAGGACAGGGCGTCTAAAGCCTGAGCACGAGAAATACGTGGCACCATGTCCATAGCAAGGACGGTGACCTTCTTCTCGTTTAACTTGGCGACTAAGTCAGGATTTTGTGCTGGGCGCACAAAGCTGACTAAAGTTTGACCCTCGTGGAGGAGTTTGATTTCCTCATCGCTAGGGGCATTGACCTTAAAGATGATGTCGCTTTGCCAAACCTCACGACCACGTAAAACCTTCGCACCGGCGGCGGTATAGGCGGCGTCGTCAAAGCTGGCGTCAGCGCCGGCGTTGCTTTGCACCGCCACTTCAAAGCCTAACTTGATGAGCTTGGTTACGGTGTCAGGAGTGGCAGCCACTCTTGTTTCGCCTTTCAAGCTTTCTTTTGGAATACCTATCAGCATGGCTTCTTCCTGTAAGATTAGAAATAGAACTCGCCAACAGTCGATGCACTGAGCGAAGGGCTTTACCTGAACGCCTTGCGCTGCCTAAAAACAGCTTACGGCTGGGACAGTTTCTTATCGTGGCTGCGTCTTAGAGCTGTCTGGCTTTGCTTAAGCCATAGCAGAGCCCACCAACACCTCAATGAGGTTGGTGTGACAGGGAACACAGCTGACTATAAGAGAGGTAAAGCTTGCGCTGTCTACATGAGTAAGCATGTGGGGCTTGGCAAGCTGATTCGACCTTAGATCATGCAATATTTATGGTCTGAGGCGCAATGATTTTCCTGTGACTTTTAGATTAAGCACACAAAATATCGCGCCGCAGAGCAGCTTACGCACAGTAGAAGCCACTGGTGGTGCTGGGCTGGTGAAGACTAAAGGTGTACTTTTGCCCTCACAGCAGAGTGCAAGCACAGAGCAAAGTGACGCCGTTGACCCAAAACCTGACAGAGAACATGACAGAGCTCCTGACAGTGATTCTGACTGTGATCCTGACAGTGATTTTGCGGGCACGCTAGGGTGCTTTGTGGAGGCCACAAGGCAGTGCGCGTAAGGAGTGGTGCTCTTAAAGTCGAATGCGGGCTATCATACAGAAATTGCGCCCTAGCAAACCAACAAAAAAGAGCAGGTTGCCACTAATGCTGCATTTTTTTGCGGTGGCGCACATTTGTTTGCCATTACTCTTGGGCTGTTGGGTAAGCGTTAGAGAGAGTACGGGACAGTCATGGCTCTGTGGCAGAGCGCTGCGACAGCGCGTTGCGGCAGTGCGCAGCGGTAGTGGTTAGAGCGTGGTAAAGCACGGTGGGGCGTGACTTAGCGTGATGGGACATGATTGAGGTTAGCAGGGGGGATCGGGAGCGGCAGACAGATGCTCTTTTGCTGCCTAACAGGGCACCAAAAGATGATAAAATGGCGAGTTTGGTGCGCTGCACCATGGTGCTTTTACCGCCTCAAGTTGCTAGCAGTTTGCGCTTGCTGCACTGCCTAAAGTTGCTACTGCGCACTGGGGCTGTACTTGGAAGTAAAAGCTGTGATTTTTCAGGAAAGGACTGTTTCTCCTTTGCCTTTTGCCGGTGCTTGTTGTGCTTCGTAGCGATTTTCATTTCGACCTGCCACCTGAACTTATTGCCTCTTTTCCTGCAAAAGAGCGCACCTCCTGCCGCATGCTCTGCCTTGATGGTAATAGCGGCGCGTTGCAGGACAAGATCTTTTCTGACTTAAAGCAGTTTTTACAGCCAGGCGACCTCTTGGTGTTTAACGACACCAAGGTGATTCCCGCTCGTATTTATGGCCATAAAGACACCGGTGGCAAGTGTGAGTTCTTAATCGAGCGTCTGCTGACCCCACAGCAAGCCCTGACTCACATCAAGGCCTCTAAGGCGCCAAAAGCAGGCTCACTGATCTTTGTTGGTCCTGTGGCACCACATGATGCCGTAAAGGCCGCAGCCGGTGATGAGAGCGTCGAGGCTAGCAGTGAGAAGCGCTACTTAATCAAGGTCTTAGGCCGTCAGGGTGACCTCTTCCATATCGAATGCGAAGCGGGGCACGAGATCTTAGAGATCCTCAATGATATTGGTCATATCCCGCTGCCTCCTTACATCAACCGTCCTGATGAGGAGTTAGACCGCGAGCGCTATCAGACGGTGTACTCCCGTGAGCCTGGTGCTGTTGCAGCTCCAACGGCCGGTCTACACTTTGATCAGGCGCAGCTTGATGACCTAAAGGCTTACGGTGTGAACTTCGCCTTTGTGACCTTACACGTGGGTGCTGGTACCTTCCAGCCAGTGCGTGAGGATGATGTGCTGAAGCACCACATGCACAGTGAGTATGTGCAGCTTTCCCCAGAGGTCGCACAGCAGGTGATTGCTACCCATGAGAGCGGCCATCGCGTGATTGCCGTGGGTACGACCGCAGTGCGCTCTTTAGAGAGTGCCGCTACGGCCGCCAAGAAAAAGGGCCTTAGTGCGGAGATCGCGCCTTTCTATGATGACACCTCGATCTTTATCTACCCTGGCTACAAGTATCAAGTGGTCGATGCGCTGATCACAAACTTCCACTTGCCAGAGTCGACGCTCATTATGCTGGTGTGCGCTTTTGCAGGCTACCACAACACCATGCAGGCTTATCAGCATGCGGTAGCAGAGCGCTATAAGTTCTTTAGCTACGGCGACTGCATGTTTATTACTAAGCGCACCGAGGAGATGGACTTACCTCCTTCAGCGCAGCGTGATGCGGCCGAGGCTCAGGAGGCCTAAAGTCTACCCCCTAAAGCGGTAGTAACAGCCTCAAGCGCAGTGAGGGCAAAGTAGCTGTGTTCTAAGGGCAGAGCAGAGCCTTGCTTGCATCTTGGCTGGAGCAGCAGTGGCTGCTCGAGAGCTCGTTTTAGCGGCACTGATACCCTGTCAGCGCTGAGCACGTTTACTGTGCTGACCGCTTTTACTGCGTCTCTGCGCTTAACCATCTTTAATTTGCCTTGCGCTTGCTCGTGTCAGTGCGGCGTCTCATAACCCGCAACTTAGGGGCGTTTACTTGCTGATGGTGACGGTAACTGTGACGGTAAAGGTCACCGCCCCAAGACGGCACTGAGCCCCATTTTCCCAATTCCCAACAAAAGGATCGTGGCAGATGGCCATGGAATTTAAGATCTTAGCTCGCGACGGCAAGGCCCGTCGTGGTGAGCTGCACTTTGCTCGTGGTGTGGTGCGTACCCCTGCCTTTATGCCTGTGGGTACCTTAGGCACCGTTAAGGGCTTACGTCCAGAGCACGTCAGTGAATTAGGTGCTGACATCCTGCTGGGTAATACTTTTCACCTGTGGTTACGCCCAGGCACCGAGGTGATTAAGGCCCATGGTGATTTACATGACTTTATGCACTGGGATAAGCCTATCCTCACTGACTCCGGTGGCTTCCAAGTGTTCTCGCTCTCAGGTATCCGCAAGGTGTCTGAGGAGGGCGTAAAGTTCCAAAATCCTATCAGTGGTGCCCGTCTGTTCTTATCCCCAGAGGTCTCGATGCAGATCCAGTACGATCTGGGCTCTGACATCGTGATGCAGTTTGACGAGTGCATTGGTCTGCCAGCCGATTACAAGCGCATGCGTGAGGCGATGGAGCTGTCGCTGCGCTGGGCGCAACGCTGCCGTAATGAGTTTGACCGCTTAGGCAATAAGAACAGCCTCTTTGGCATTATTCAAGGCGGTACCGACGAGGGCTTACGTGAGGCTTCGCTTAAGGGCTTAACGGACATTGGCTTTGATGGCTATGCCATTGGTGGCTTAGCTGTAGGTGAACCTAAGGATGTCATGTATAAGGCCTTAAGCCACATTGCTCCGATCATGCCTGATGATCACCCACGCTACCTCATGGGCGTGGGCCGTCCTGAGGACATCTTAGAGGGTGTGCTCAATGGTGTGGACATGTTTGACTGCGTGATGCCATCGCGTAATGCGCGCAATGGTCATCTCTTTACCTCGCAGGGTGTGGTCAAGATTCGTAACGCTAAGTACAAGATGGACACCTCGCCACTGGATCCAAATTGCGATTGCTACACCTGCCGCAACTTTACCAAGGCGTACTTACACCACTTAGACAAGTGCAATGAGATCTTAGGTGCGCACCTCAACACCATTCACAACCTGCACTTCTACGAACATTTCATGGCGGACATTAGATCTGCAATTGAATCTGGTAAACTAGAGAAATTTGCTGACAATTTCTATCGTCAGCAGGGTTTACCGCCGCGCCAGAGCGCACAGAGCTAGCGCTTAATTACTCGTAATTAAGGGCGCTGCCGCAGCACCTTGTGACTCTTAAGGTTCAAGCTAATCCTAAGTTTAGAGCGGTAAGATGATCACAGTGGTGCTGGGCTAAGCTGTAGCTGCCTGATGGCGCCTTAAGCTTTGCTCAAGCAAAGGCTCTTTACTGCTGTCACCTGCAAATGGGGGCAGGAGTGAGTAGCCTGTGTTGTAGTTTGTTTTGTTGTCTTAAATAGGATCGGACATAAAAATGGATATCATTTCTGTTGCCCATGCTGCTGAAGGAGCTCCGGCCGCCGGTGGCGATATGAGCATGCTCATTATCTTGGTAGTGTGCATGGTCGCGGTCTACTTCTTTGTGATGCGCCCAAACAACAAGAAGCGCAAGGAAATGCAGAAGCTGTTAGATGGCTTAGCTGTGGGTGACGAGGTTCTGACCAATGGTGGCATCGCTGGTAAGGTGGTGAAGCTGCCAGACAACAAGGACTACGTGATGATCAGCGTTGGTAAGGACGTGATCTTACAGATGAAGCGTAACTACGTGGTGGCCGTGTTGCCAAAGGGCACTTTAGAGGCGGTCTAAGCGTAGAGCGTAAGGGGAAAGGCTAAGGGCTTGGTTCTTAGCCTTTTCTTTTGTGGTGCCTTAGTGCCAAGCTGCGCCCCAACCAAAAGCGTAGCAGGGAGACGCGCCCAGAAGACCACATCCTTAAAGAGCCTCGCGGGTGGTAAACAGCCACAACTGAAACTTAAGATGCGGCGCTGTAGCGCTTGCCTACAAGGCGTGGCGATGGAGGATGGTTCTTTTTGTAGCGTTTACCAGAATTTAGTGTGTGCTGCCAAAGGCTTACTCTCAAGCCCTTACTTAAGGGCTCACTTAAGGTTAAGGTCAAGCTGTGAGGCCTTGCCTAAGATATTTCCTCAGGCAGAGCCGTGAGTCTTTGCCAGCACATATTAGAAGGGCACAGGCAGGAGCAAACTGCCGCGTGCCACTCCTCGTTTGCCTCAGCGTCAAGGCTGTGCTGATGCTCTGCTTTGCGCTCTGGCTCTGGCCGCGAGGCCTTTTTCCTGAACGGTTTTTGCTGCGGCCCGAGATGGGGTGGGGTATGGTGTCTTCCCATGCCGTGCTTCGTTTCGAGCCGTTGTTGCTTTTAGCAGCTCATGTCTAAGCAGTGTTGCCCGCAGCCACGGGCGCGCTGTCAGATCTCACCACCAGCGAGTCTGGCGAAGCTCCCCTTTGTTAAGGGGCGCTGGCGCTAAGCCTCGTCGCGATCTGAAGTAGCTGTAGTAAGACCACAACAGGATAGGAAGAGAAAAGGCGTCGTGCGTCTATGTCCGTGAGGACAAAGGCTCCAGCGAGGACTTCTTGTAGGTGTAGGTGGTGAATGGACGTGTCATGAGGTGCGCCGGTCCAGGGCTGAGTCTTTGAGTCGGGTGGTGCAAGGGAAGCGCTTGAGCTTTTCTTGAGGCCTTTTTGCTTTTACTGGGGCCGCTACTGCCGTGGGTGTGCTTAATGAGACGTGAAATAGGTAAAGTTGTGGAATAGACCGTGATTAATAAATTTCCGTGGTGGAAAAACCTCTTGGTGGCCGTGGTCATCTTGATCGGCTTTTTTTACGCCTTACCAAATCTCTATGGTGAAGACCCTGCCTTACAGGTGTCCGGTACTAACGGCAACCCTGTATCGCAAGAGGTGGCTACGCAAGTAGAAAACCTCTTAAACAGCAAGGGGATCACTGGCCAATACGAGCTCGACGAGCAAGGTCAATTGCTGGTGCGTTTTAAGACGCTGGACGAGCAGATTATGGCTAAGGATTTGGTGCAGGCGTACCTGGGTGATCGCTATATCACCGCATTGAACCTTGCGCCAGCAACCCCTGAGTTTATGCGCAAGCTGGGTATGCACCCATTAAAGTTGGGTCTGGATTTACGTGGCGGTGTGCACTTCCTCATGGAAGTGGACATGGAAGAAGCCATGAAGAAAATGCGCACCCAGCTGGTATCGGACTTACGTACCGAGCTCAGACAAAATGATCTGCGCTTGTCCGGTGCCCGCTCTGAGGGTAATGACGTGGTGATCTCATTCCGCGACAGCGAGACCCGCGATGCGGCCATGTCCTTACTGCAACGTAATCATCGTGATTTCACCTTCCAAGATTACGATGACGGCGGTCACTACTACATTCGTGCGGCGATGACGGAAGCCCGTTTATCGCAGATTCGCACTAGTGCCGTCGATCAGAACATCAACATTTTACGTAACCGTGTCAATGAATTAGGTGTGGCTGAGCCTTTAATTCAACGTCAGGGCGCCGACCGTGTGGTTGTGGAGCTGCCTGGCGTGCAAGACACCGCCCGTGCTAAGGAGATCTTAGGCGCCACGGCTACGCTGGAATTCCGCTTAGTCGATTCCAACGCGGACTTAGGTGCGGCGATGCAGGGTCGTATTCCACCAGGAACCGAGCTGCACTATGACCGTAACGGCGCTCCTGTGGTCTTAGAAAAGCGCGTGATCTTAACCGGTGACCACATCGTGGATGCTTCCTCCTCCACTGATGAGAATGGCCGTCCTCAAGTAAACATCTCGCTGGATTCGCGCGGCGGCTCCATCATGTCCGAGTTTACTAAGGACAACATCGGTAAGCCGATGGCCACTAACTTCATCGAGTTTAAGGTGGTGGAGAATACTGATCCAAACGCCCCTAAGGTCGGTGAGCCAGGTTACAAGCCAAAGTTTAAGAAAGTAGAGCAGGTGATTAACGTCGCCACCATTCAGTCACGTCTGGGCTCTAACTTCCGTATTACTGGTATCGATTCCTCGCGTGAGGCTCACAACTTAGCGCTGCTCTTACGTGCGGGTGCCTTAATCGCGCCTATCCAGATCGTTGAAGAGCGTACCATTGGCCCTTCCTTAGGTCAGGAAAACATCGAAAATAGTATGCGCGCCATGCTCTACGGCTTCACGGCCTTAGGTCTGTTCATGGTGATCTACTATAAGGCCTTTGGTCTGGTGGCCAATCTGGCACTGTTCTTTAACCTCGTGCTCATTGTGGGCGTGGTGTCGATGATTCCAGGCGCGACTATGACCTTGCCTGGTATAGCCGGTATCGTGCTGACCATTGGTATGGCCGTGGATGCGAACGTGCTTATTTACGAGCGCATACGTGAGGAGCTCAGGCATGGTAGGTCGGTACAGCTAGCCATTAACGAAGGTTATGCCCGCGCCTTTGCCACCATTGCTGACTCGAACATTACATCCTTTATTACGGCATTTATCCTGTTCATGGTCGGTACAGGTGCGGTGAAGGGCTTTGCGCTGGTGCTGATGGTGGGCCTCGCCTCGTCGATGTTTACCGCAGTGACGGCCTGCCGCGCCATTGTGAATATCATTTGGGGTGGTCGCCCTAACCTCAAGACCTTAAGCATTTAAGGAGCGGCCGCAGATGTTACAGTTTATTAAGGACACCACCGTCATCCCTTTCATGAAGATCAAGGGCACGGTGGAAATCTTGTGCATATGCCTTGTGCTCGCTTCGATTGCCTCGATGGTGGTCAAGGGCATGAACTGGGGCCTCGACTTTACCGGCGGTATTGTGGTGGAAACCCATTACTCGCACTCCATAGCCTTGGAGGATGTGCGTAAAGCATATGCTGCCGAGGGTATTGAGGGTACAGTGCAGAACTTTGGTTCGACGCAGGATGTGATGATCCGTGTGGCCCCAAAGGATGACCTCAATCAGCAGATCGTAACGGAGAAGATCCGCGACGCCGCCACCAAGCTCGATCCCCAGTCGCACATTACGCGCTCTGAGTACGTGGGCCCTGCTGTAGGTGCGGAGCTGGTACAAAGCGGTATCATCGCCATTGTGGTGTCGCTGATTGCCATCTTGATCTACATTGCCTTCCGCTTTGAGTGGCGTATGGCCACGGGTGCTGTGATCTCGCTGGCTTACGACGTGATCGTGGTGCTGGGCGTGTTCTCGTTTTGGCAGATTGAGTACGACTTAACGGTGTTGGCCGCCGTGCTGACGGTGTTAGGTTACTCTCTGAACGATAAGATCGTGGTGTTCGATCGTATTCGTGAAAACGCGAGCAAGCTGCCACGTGACTTTACGATGGATCACCTCTTTGACGTGTCGTTAACGCAGACGCTGGCTCGTACTATAATCACCTCGGGTACGACGCTGATCACCGTGTTATCGCTGTTAATCTTTGGCGGTGACATGATTTTCGGCTTCTCGCTGGCGCTGACGATTGGTATCGTCTTTGGTACGATCTCCTCGATTTACGTGGCATCGACATGGGCTCTGCTGCTGAAGATCGAGCGTAAGAATCTGATTCCAAAGAAGATCGACAAAAAGGAAATCGAGATGGAGAGCATGGAGGACTAAGCCCTCTGTTAGCTCCATACAGATTGAGGCTAAGCGCGATTACGCCGCCGCACGGCTTAGAGCGTAGCCGCGCTGGCCTGTGCAAAATCCCAGACTTGCAGCGATGCAGGTGCTGGGATTTTTTGTTTTGCGGGAGAAGAGATGCGGCCTAAAGAGGTGTGGGCGCATGGTGAGAGATATCAAGAGTAGGTAGCCTCAAAGCGCCTCGGTGCCTTATCTCGAGAGTAGCGCCTGAGCAAACTACTCTCAGGGTAAGACACCTGCTTGTAGGCAGTTACCACCGTTGAGATTTGCTGTTTTGGATACTCAAGAGCAAGATGCAGCGCCACGGCATGAGGGGAACGGTAAGGACAATAGAGCTCAGGGTACAGATGCGGGCTGCGGCCAGATGGTGTTGCGGAGGCGGCGGCTAAAGGCAGAAGAAAAGGTAGGGTAGGGTATGGTAGGGAAGAGTAAGGAGGGGTAGGGGGAAGCGTAGAGCTTGGTTGGGCAAAGGAATGAGCAACCACTTAGGTTCTGGCGCCCAGAAAAAATCCCAAAGCCCACCACGTCTTTTGCCCGTGGCGGACTTCGGGATTTGCGATTGAAGAGGACAGTCGTGTGTGCAGGTCGAGGCAAACAACACGATCTACGCATTAAATCGCCTTTTTCATGACGCGCTCTTTCTCGCGCTGCCACTGACGCTCTTTAATGGCATCACGCTTGTCGTGCTCTTGCTTACCACGAGCAAGACCAATCTCAAGCTTGGCCCATGAGCCCTTCCAATAGAGCTTGAGCGGCATAATGGTATAGCCTGAGCGCTGCGATTGACCCATGAGCTTGTTAATCTCACGGCGATTCATAAGCAGCGTGCGGGTGCGCGTTGGATCGGCCACCACAAAGGCACAAGAGGTCTTGAGGGGATTAATGGTCGCACCCAAGAGTAAAAGCTGACTGTCCTTGACCGTAACGTAAGCTTCGGAGATGTTAGCCTTACCAGCACGCAGGGACTTTACTTCCCAGCCCTGTAAGGACAAACCAGCTTCGTAGCGGTCTTCAATAAAGTAGTCGTGGGTGGCACGGCGGTTAACCGCGATGACCGACCCAGTGTTGGTCTTTTTCTTGTTCTTACCAGCCATATGTTCCTCAAAAAAGGCAAGAAGAGACAAAACCCCAGTGGAAGGTGCCTAAAAGCAGGTGCCTTAGAGCAAGTGCTGAAAAGCAGGAGCTTCCTTTGGTGAGGACACTAAGTGAGTTTCACCCACTGCGGTGCAGATGTTAGCAGAGGCTCTGGGGAAAAGCCACAGAGAAGCAGAGGCAAAGAGGGTAACACTTTTGGTATTGTGCAGTAAGATTCTCGGTGTGCGTCTGCGCCATAAAGGCGGCTCTGTGTTGCTATTTTGCTGATTTAATGGCACGCAAAATGCGAAGTCCAAGGGATTTTGCGTGGGTGCTCTGTCCTGCAAAAGGCACTTTGCAGTCCCCTTGCGCCGTAGCTTTCCTTGCTACCAATGCCGTATTTGCCGCATTGCTGACAGCTTCTTGCTAAGATTTTTTAGCTAGTGCTCAGGATTAGGGAAGCAGGGTGCTAATATGGCGCATACATAGCAGTGGTCGCTCCTTAGCATCTAAGTCAACTACGTGCTAAGTTTGCGCAAAGCGAAGCGAGCTCACAACAGCTAAGCTTGCAGCCCGCGAAGCTAGCAAACCGCTAAGTTAGCGGAGTGTTAGTGGTCACTGCCACAACTTCACTTACAGATTACGCTCACCACTTCCCAAAGTAATCACTTCTGCAAGGCTCACCCTCACTACCATTGCTGCTACTTGCTGTAGGCACCGTGGTGGGTAGCCCTTGGTGATAACTCCCCTTTCTTCATCGTAGCTTTGGCTGTATATCGCAGTTTGTGCTCATCAAAAGCACCTGCATATAAGCAGCTTGGGGCCACACGTTTAGGGCTTGAGAATGGATACTAACGCACCAGCAGCATCTGAGCAGAACATAGCTCCTAACCCTGCTTCTGCTTCGCAGTCAGCGCAGCAGCAAGCGAGTGGTGGTGTGCACGACATGTCCCCAGACGTGGACTTAGCACGGCCGCACATGCCGTTCTTCTCCTCGCTGTTTAAGCTGCGCTTCCGCGACATGTCGATCATACACCGTCTCTACCTGTGTGTCGGCATCAGCTTTTTGCTCTTCTTTATTGCCACTTTTGCGGTCTTCTTTATTACGCAATCGCAGGTGGACTCTACTTTAACCTCGCGCTCGACCTTAAGCAGCGTGTTAAAGCAGTCTGACCACTTAAGCGATGACATCCTCGTTTTAGAGGATAGCGTGCACCGTCTCTTAGTCGCGCAGAAGTCAAGCCCTGCCCAAGAGAACGAGGTCAATAACGTCCTCAAAAAGCTGCAAACAGATTTCGCCGATCTGCGTACCTTAGTGCAGGGGCTGGATAATGGTCAGTTAAAGACCGACCTGCAAAGCAAGTATTTCCCTGAGATCTCTACCTTCTTAAACAACATGCAGCGCACGTCCTCGGAGCTTTTAAACTGCTACGTGGGCGATCACGATCGTGCGGTGAAGCTGGCTTACGAGCAATCGACCTCCTATAGCATCCCTGCCTTATATGACATGCGGCAGATGATCAATGAGGTGGGTGACCGCTTAATGGTCAAGCAAAATGCTACCAATCAAGTGCTGCGTTGGGTGCAGTACCTGCTCTTTATTGGTCTGGGCATTTCCTTGTGCGTCATCGTGCTCACCAATATCACCATTCGTCATTCGCTGCGCCAAGATACGGGCGTGCTGATTAAGCGCCTGCTGTCGATGGCTAAGGGTGACTTAAGTACCAAGGTTGCACTGCAAGCCAAGGATGAGATTGGTTCCATTGGTCGCTTAGTTGACTACGTGGTCGATAACACCAGTGGCACGCTCCTCATGATGAAGAACGACGTCGATAAGCTCTACGAGATGGTCAACACCAATCGTAAGTCGATTGATGCCACTAATGAGGCTATTTCGGTACAGCGTAATACGGCGCAGAATGTGGCCGAGGCTACCTCAGAGATGGAGAACTCAGTAGAAAAGGTTACTGAGTTTGCCAAGTCGACCTTAAGCGAGGTGAAGAACGCCGAAGAGGCCTCTGATACCTGCCGTCGCACTATGCAGGACAACATCACCACCACGCACACCCTCTCTGACCGTCTGCGTGCCTCCTCTGAGGCCATTAACAAGATTCACATGATGAGCTCGCAAATCGAGTCCATTGTGAAGACCATTGCGGACATTGCCGATCAGACTAACTTGCTGGCCTTAAACGCCACCATTGAGTCGGCCCGTGCCGGTGAGTCCGGTCGTGGCTTTGCCATTGTGGCAGATGAGATTCGTGAGCTGGCCATTAAGACAGCTAAGTCCACGCAAGAGGTGAGCAACACCATTAGCTTGCTGGAGAAGGCCGTGACCAACTCCGTGAACGTGATGGCGGCGTGCGAGGGCGAAATGGACAACTCGCTGCAACAGAGCTCGCGTGCTAACTCCTCGATTGAGGAGATTATGGGCATTATTGCCACCATTTCGGACATGTCTGAGCAGATTGTGCAGTCCTGCCAGATGCAGACGAGCTCGGCCTCAGAGATCAACCAGAGTATTGCTCACATCTCGCGCCTTGCTGAGGACAGCTACGACCAGATGTCCGAGCTGCAATCTAACATGCACGCCTTAAACGACTTAGCGACGAATCAGGCTGCGGTGTTAGGCAAGTTCCAGCTTAAGCAATAGGCCGTAGGGCAGGTAGCACTGTCCATACAGTGCTGCGTTCCCTGACAAGTTTAGACAAAAACCGAAGCGGCAAAGGGGCTGCGTGGTAAGTGTCTGTCACTTTCTGCCAGCCCCTTAGTCTTGAGGTAATGGCAAGATAGCGGGGGGACGCCATGACCATGACCACGATAGCGGTAACGCCACGATGCTGCGAGTAGGGCCGCCGCACCACGGCTCCACAGCATAAAATCAGCCTTGCACCGCCCCCTCTTTTGTGGCAAAATTCTCCACCGCGTTTACCCCCGCTGAGTTTGTGATCGGCGTTGGGCGCATTTCTTTCACAAAGGATTTATCATGTTAACTACCGAGCAAAAGGCTAAGATCGTCGCCGAATTCGGCCGTGGCCAAAACGACACTGGCTCCCCAGAGGTGCAAATCGCTTTACTGACCTACCGTATCGCTGATTTACAGCCTCACTTCCAGCAAAATAAGAAGGATCACCACTCTCGTCGTGGCCTCTTACGCATGGTTGCTCAGCGTCGTAATCTCTTAGACTACTTAAAGTCCAAGGATCACGAGCGCTACTTAGCCATTGTGGATAAGTTAAAGCTCCGTCGCTAGGCTTTATTAGCGGCAAGACCAGCCATCACCATGGCTGGCATAAAAAGGGCGACTTTGAGGTCGCCTTTTTTATTGGTCGCAAGTAAAACGTAAGAGCTCACCACTCTTGGGGGTTTTTGCGCTGCTATCCCCTGCCTTTTAGTACGCATATCGCATATAATTAGCGATTAGCCTGTGCACACCAGCTTTAATTGCAAGCAATTAAAGTTGTGAAAGAAGCTGATAAATATCGGCTTTTTGCTGAGGCACAGACGTAGATCAGCGTCAGCTTGAGAAGCTTGGTGCTCTCAAGCGGAGAAGAATCCTAGCCATCTGCTAGGGGCGAACTTATAAGCTCTCGCTCATGGTGCTGTCTTGTACCACAAGCTTTAAGGGACGCGCCTTAAGGCCTCAATCCCTGCGCATGGTCTACAATACCGGTTTCTTTATTGATGATGTTTAGGTCCAAAAATCAAACAGCGCCACGCTAAAAAAGCGTGGCTGGCAGCGGATACTAAGCCCGCGTAAGTCCCTCCTGCCTTTTTGACGCAGGTGCGTGCTCTGAAGATAGTGCGCTACTTACGATGGCGTAGATCCTTTACACCTCTAAGGCCAATAAGGCCAATGCAATGCCCTCCTTACCCAGAGTCCAGCAGGTGCTGGTAGGTAAGTGACCGCACTAAAGATCAGCTTTCTTTTGGTACGAGGTTATACGCTGCGCGCTGTGCTGTTTGCTGCTGCACGGGTGTTAGGCTCTGGCGTCAAAGGCCAACGTAAGTTTTAAGCACTTGCGTTGCGCTCATGGCTGCCGCTGGTCTCCCTCTCCCTGCTTGAGGCTTTGCGGAACTTACACGTCACGTTGCAGTAATTTAGGGACGGAGATCTTAATGAATTTAACGCCTATCACCCGCACCTTTAAGTATGGTCGTCATACCGTTACTTTAGAAACAGGTGCTATTGGTCGTCAGGCAGACTCGGCGGTACTCGCTTCCATGGACGACACCACGGTGCTGGCCACGGTGGTGTGCAATCGTAAGGAGCCAGACGAGAGCCGTGATTTCTTCCCGCTTACCGTTAATTACCAAGAGCGTGCTTACGCTGCTGGTAAGATCCCAGTAAGCTTCTTCCGTCGTGAGGGCCGCGCCAGCGAGGGTGAGACCTTAATCGCTCGCCTCATTGACCGTCCAATGCGCCCTCTGTTCCCTGATGGCTTCTATCACGATGTGCAGGTCGTGGTGACCGTGATGTCGGCTAACCCAGAGGTGCCAACAGACATCATCTCCATTATTGCGGCGTCGGCGGCTTTAGCTACCTCCGGTCTGCCATGGGGCGGCCCATTAGGTGCCGCACGTGTCGGTTACATCGACAATCAGTACGTCTTAAACCCAATCACCTCCGAGCAAGCTCGCTCTGACTTAGACCTCGTGGTCGCCGGTACCGATAAGGCCGTGGTCATGGTGGAGTCTGAGGCTAATATCCTGCCTGAGGACGTGATGCTGGGCGCCGTGATGTACGGCTATGAGCAACAGCAGAGCGTGATCAATGAGATCAAGGCCTTTAAGGAGCAGGTCAATCGCCCAGTGTGGGATTGGCACAAGGCTCCAGAGGACGAAGAGCTCTTACAGACTGTGCAGGACTTAGCCCGCGAGGACATCGGTCAGGCTTTCTACATCGTCGATAAGCTCGAGCGTCAAGAACGCTTAGAGAGCATCAAAGACACCGTCACCGAGAAGGTGACTGCGATGAAGGAAGAGTGGGCGGAAAAGCAAAACAAGATCGCCAACATCCTCTTTGAGTTAGAGCGCACCACCGTCCGTGAGCGTATCTTAGCCGGTGAAAAGCGTATCGACGGCCGTACCTTACGTATGATCCGTCCTATCACCGTCGCTACGGGCATCCTGCCACGTGTGCACGGCTCAGCTTTATTCACTCGTGGTGAGACGCAGGCTATTGCCACCTGCACCTTAGGCTCTGAGCGTGATGCCCAGACCTTGGAGGATATGACCGGCACCCGTACCGATCGCTTCATTCTGCACTACAACTTCCCACCATACTGTGTGGGTGAGACCGGCATCATTGGTTCGCCAAAGCGTCGTGAGATTGGTCACGGCCGTTTAGCGAAGCGTGCTTTACGTGCGGTGCTGCCAGATCAGGATAAGTTCCCATACACCATCCGTGTGGTCTCGGAGATCACTGAGTCCAATGGCTCGTCCTCGATGGCCTCTGTCTGCGGTGGTTCCTTAGCTTTATTTGCTGCCGGTGTGCCTTGCAAGGCTGCGGTTGCTGGTATCGCTATGGGCTTGGTGAAGGAAGGCGATCGCGTCGCCGTCTTAACCGACATCATGGGCGATGAGGATCACTTAGGTGATATGGACTTTAAGGTTGCTGGTACCGCTGAAGGCGTCACTGCCTTACAGATGGATATCAAGACCGACGGTATCACCCGTGAGATCATGCAGCAGGCCTTAACTGATGCCCACGCTGCTCGTATCCACCTCTTAAAGATCATGTGCTCGGCTATGCCAGAGCCAGCTGCTGAGCTGTCGCCATTTGCCCCACGCGTGGTGGTGATCCACATCAAGCCAGAGAAGGTGAAGGATGTGATTGGTAAGGGTGGTGCGAACATTCGCAGCATCCAAACTGACACCAACACCTCCATTGAGTTAAACGATGACGGCGCGGTGAGCATCGCCGCTATTTCTGAGGCTGATGCCAAGGCTGCGATCAAGCGCATTCAGGACTTAACGGCTGAAGTTGAGGTCAATCAGGACTACACGGGTACCGTAGTGCGTATCACTGATTTTGGTGCCTTTGTGAACATCCTGCCAGGCCGTGACGGCTTAGTGCACGTTTCCGAGATTGCTAACGAGCGTGTTGACCACGTGTCTGACTACCTGCGCGTGGGTGATACCGTGCGTGTGCGCTGCTTAGCTGTGGATAAGGACACGGGCCGTATCCGCTTATCGATTCGTGCGTGCTTAAACGAGGAAGCTGAGCAGGAAGCGGCGGCTAAGGCGGCTAAGCAGGCTGCTGCGGAGCAAGAGGAGCAGGAGGCTTTAGCTGAGGACTCCTACGATACCGCCAGCGAGAATGAGGAGTACAGCGCTAATGAGGAGCGCGCTGAGCGCGCTGAGCGTAGCGATGAGGATGAGGGCCCATACGCCCACAGCCCACGCTAATAGCGACCTGACTCTATCTTAAGTGCGGCCTTGGGCCGCGCTCACCCCAGCTGTGTCATCACCTTAATGTGAGGATGCACTGGGGTTTGTTGTTTTTGCTCTCGCAGCGGCAGCTGCAGCGCCGCTTGTTTAGGGGCTAAAGCGATCAGCTCATAATTATATTTTATTTCACGTGAAACAGAGAAAAACGTGCACTACGATTGGCGGAGCGTAGCAAAGCGCTCCGCTTGCGCTAAAATAGTCAGTTTTGGTGCAAATTTGTGCAGAACCGTGCTATGGCATGGTGCTGTGCGTTGCATGTCGAGCTTAATGTGTTTTTGCTGTGAGCGCCAGCCGAGGCTAAGCGTGCTGTGCTTTTGCGGGACAAGGCGCTGCGGCGCAGCTGTCCCTCAGCAACAACACACCACACAAAGGCAGTAAGTGCATAAGCTCTTTACTTGCAGCCCTCTCAGGGCGCGGGTAGGGGAGACTATTCTTATTGCAGCTTAACTCTACTTCGCTCTCTGGCAAGCTCCGCCTGCGGTGCTGTAACCCAGCAGGTTACGCAAAGCAGCGCTACCGCGCGGCAACTGTTCAGAAGTAGAGGGCAGCGTGAACTGGTGTTCTTGTTGGCGCCCCCGCGCTAAAGAAGACATCTGTCTTAGTTTCGGAGTTTAGGGTCATGTCAACCCGTGAACATTTTGCGACACGTCTGGGCTTCCTGCTCATTACCGCCGGTTGTGCCATCGGCTTAGGTAATGTCTGGCGCTTTCCATACATCGTGGGTCAGTATGGCGGCGCATTCTTCGTCTTAATCTACATCTTCTTCCTCGTCTTCTTTGGCTTGCCACTCCTGATGATGGAGCTTGCTATCGGTCGCTCCTCCCGCCGCTCGCTGGCCCAGTCCTTTGAGACCTTAGAGCCTCAGGGCAGACACTGGCACTTTAACAAGTGGTGGATGATCGCCGGTAACTACGTGCTGATGTCGTTCTACAGCGTGATCACCGGTTGGATGCTCTACTACAGCTTAAAGGGCTTCTCCGGTGAGTTTGGTGTCAACTCCGATGCCACTGTCGCCGGTGCCGCTTTTGCCGACATGCTGGCCTCGCCTTCATCGATGCTGATCAGCATGCTGGCGGTGGTAGCTGTGGCCTTTGGTATCTGCGCCTGTGGTCTGCGTAAGGGCGTGGAGCGTATCACCAAGCCAATGATGATCCTGCTCTTTGCGCTGCTCATCTTTATGGCGCTGCGCTCCTTTACCTTAGACGGCTTTGAGGAGGGCGTGTCCTACTACTTAAAGCCAGATCTCTCTAAGATCACCGATGGTGGTATCGCCCGTGTGATTGAGGTCTTCTCGGCGGCCATGGCACAGGCGTTCTTTACGCTGTCGATTGGTGTGGGTGCCATTCAGATCTTTGGTACCTACATGAGCTCGAATCAGACCTTAGCCTCTGAGGGCCTGTCGATCTTAGCCTTAGACACCACCGTGGCTTTCTTATCCGGCCTTGTGATCTTCCCTGCTTGCTTTACTTACGCTGTGGAGCCAGGCCAAGGCCCAAGCCTGATCTTTGTGACCTTAGTGTCGGTCTTCTCGCACATGGAAAATGGTGCTTTCTGGGGCGGCATCTTCTTTGTGTTTATGCTCTTTGCGGCGCTGTCGACGCTGATTGCGGTGTTTGAGAACATCATCGCTATCTTTATGGAGCTGTTCACCACCTCGCGTCGTCGTGCGGTGATGATCAACTTCTGCATCATCTTTGTGGTGTCGCTGCCTTGTATCTTAGGCTTTAACTACTGGTCTGACATCCACCCATTAGGTGGCAGTTCGACCATCCTCGATCTTGAGGACTTCATTATTTCCTACAACATCCTGCCATTTGGCGCGTTAGTGTATGCGGCCTTTATTACATGGCGTGGTGGTTGGGGCTTTAACAACTTCTTAAGCGAGTGCAACACCGGTAAGGGTGTGCGCATGCCAAGCTGGGGCTTAAATTACTACCGCTTTGTGGTGCCAGTGGTGATCTTCTTACTGATCGCTAACTGCTACTACTCGGTGTTCTTTGCAGGCTAAGGCTTGACCTATCTTTCTTAGCAGGTAGCTGCTCTCTTAGCACGTTACCAGCTGACCGCTCCCGCGCCCCTAAATATGGCGCTTGCCTTATGGTAAAGCGCCATTTTGGCGCATAAGCGCACTTTTCTGCTCTCTTTTGCGTCATTGCTGTTTTTTAACGCCGTTTGGTGCTCAAATTTAGGGCATAATACGGCGTTTTGTGTTTCTGTGGTGCAGAAAATTCTGTAGTGGTAGCTTTCGGCATAAACTCTCAAGCCACAGTTATAGCCCTGCCATCATGCCTCCTTTGCGGTGGCAGCTGGCGCCGGAGCTCTGGTTAGAGCTGCTCTTTTTAGATCAGCACTTTTAGAGCTGCACTGCTGTGACGCAGTAAGGCGCGGCTGGGCACTGCACCGCGCGGCCTGCAATAAAGTTGTGGGCTGCTTCCCGCCGCTTAGATACGCTGACACTCCTCTTTCTAGGCCTCACGCCGTGGCACCGCGTGCTGCCACTTGGATTTTTGTATATGGCTCGAGAACAATTTTCTTCGCGCTTAGGTTTCCTCTTAATCGCCGCTGGCTGTGCTATCGGTTTAGGAAACGTCTGGCGCTTCCCTTACATCACCGGTCAATATGGCGGCGCGATCTTCGTCATCATTTACCTGTGCTTCTTGTTCTTTGTGGGTGTACCGCTGCTGACCATGGAGCTGTCGGTAGGCCGCGCCTCTCGCCGCTCTTTGGGCCAATCCTTTGAGGTGTTAGCCCCACACACCAAGTGGTACTTAAACAAGTTCTGGATGATTCCAGGCAACTACATCCTCATGGCCTTCTACTCGCTGGTGACCGGCTGGCTGCTCTATTACATGGTCATGCTCGGCAGTGGCATCATGCAGGCCCCAACCCAAGAGGCCGCAGGTGAGGTCTTTAATGAGCTGCTGGTAAGCCCTGTGAGCATGTTTACCTGCACCGTGATCGTGGTGGTGGCTTCATTCTCGGTGTGCGCCTTTGGTCTAGAAAAGGGCGTGGAGCGTATCACCAAGCCAATGATGATCCTGCTCTTTGCGTTGCTGATCTTCTTAGCCGCGCGTTCCTTTACCCTGCCAGGTGTTAAGGAAGGCTTAAGCTACTATCTGCTGCCAAGCTTTGACAATATGCAGCGTGAGGGTATCTTAAATGCGCTGTCGGCGGCGATGGGCCAATCGTTCTTTACCTTAGGCTTAGGTGTGGGCTCGATTCAGATCTTCGGCTCTTACATGAAGCGCCAATACACCTTAGGCTATGAGGCATTCACCATTACCTTACTGGACACCACGGTGGCTTTATTAGCTGGCTTTATCATCTTCCCAGCTTGCTTTAGCTACGGAGTGGAGCCAGGTCAGGGCCCAGGCTTACTCTTTGTGACCTTAGTGACCGTGTTCTCTAACATGGACTACGGTGCCTTATGGGGTGGCTTGTTCTTCTTATTCATGCTCTTTGCGGCGGTATCGACGCTGATTGCGGTGTTTGAGAACATCATCGCCATTACCATGGAGATGTTTGCGCTCTCGCGTATTAAGGCGGTGCTGATTAACTGCTGCGTGATATTGCTCTTAGGTCTGCCTTGCATGTTTGGCTATAACTACCTCTCGGATATCCATCCTTTAGGTGGTTCGAGCACGATCTTAGACACCTACGACTTTATTCTGAGCAATAACATCCTGCCATTTGGCACCACCTGTTACGTGCTCTTTATTACCTTAAAGCGTGGCTGGGGCTTTGATAACTACATTGCCGAGACCAACTACGGTAAGGGCTTAAAGTTCCCACACGCCTTTAAGTACTACTATCGCTTCATTCTGCCAATTGTCATCTTAGCGCTGTTTATTCAGGGCTATGTGGGCGTCTTTGGCTAGAGATAGGGCGTATTAAGTGGTGAGTGGTGTCACCAGAGGCAAAGCAAGGTGGGAGCAGGACCGCAGACAGTAGGGGTAAAGACTCCGCAAGGCCCTGTGCTCACCCAGTTGTACTCGTAGCGCCTCTTCTTTTCTGCCCGCACCACCACTGCTACTGCGATGTTTTGCTGTGGCTTAGTGCTGCTTAGGTTTTCTTTTACGTAGGCGCGCTTGCTTTTGCCCGTGAGCGCTCTTATTGATCGTTGGCTGCACCGCACTTACTGCCCCGCGTGTAACCGACTTTTCTGCAAATCAGTTGAGGCTCCTCACTTAAATCCCCATCCTGCCCAGCACGTAGTGCGCTTGTAGCTCATGCTGGGGGAGGCTGGTGTGGCCGCAAGGGCCAAGTGAGTAAGCTTCACTGGGGGTTTTTATGGCTCAACGCGAACAGTTCTCCTCGCGCTTAGGCTTCCTGCTCATTGCCGCTGGCTGCGCGATTGGCTTAGGAAACGTCTGGCGCTTCCCATACATCACCGGTCAATACGGCGGTGCTGCCTTTGTGATCATGTATTTGGTCTTCCTTCTCATCATTGGCGTGCCGCTCTTAACCGTCGAGCTGTCGATGGGCCGTTTCTCCCGTCGCTCCGTAGCCCGCGCCTTTGATGTCATTGAAAAGCCAGGTAGCAAGTGGCACTTAAATAAGTTCTGGATCATCCCTGGAAGCTACATCCTGCTCTCCTTCTATGCCGTGATCACCGGCTGGCTGCTCTACTACTGCCTGCGGATGCTCACCGGCTTCTTCCCTGTGGGTACCACCAAGGAAATCGCCGTTACGCGCTTTAGCGAGCTCTTAGCAGACCCATACATCATGTTCGTCTGCACTTTCTCGGTGGCTTTTATTTCCTTTGGCATCGTGGCTTTTGGCTTAGTCAAGGGCGTGGAGCGTATCACCAAGCCAATGATGATCCTGCTCTTTGCGCTGCTGTTCTTCATGGCCTTCCGCTCGTTCACGCTGCCAGGCTTTAGCGAGGGTATTGCCTTTTACCTCACCCCATCGTGGGACAACATGAAGAGCGAGGGCTTCTTAGTGGCGGTGTGGGCTGCCATGGGACAGGTGTTCTTTACCCTGTCTATTGGTCAAGGCTCCATTGAGATCTTTGGTGCTTACATGGATAAGCGCCACTCGCTTATCTCCGAGTCGGTTCTCATTTGCTGCTTAGACACCACGGTGGCCTTACTTGCTGGCTTTATTATCTTCCCAGCTTGCTTTAGCTACGGTGTGGAGCCAGGTCAGGGCCCGAGCTTATTGTTCGTGTCCTTAACCACCGTCTTTGCCAACATGGACTATGGCTGGTTCTGGGGTAGCCTCTTCTTCCTCTTCATGCTCTTTGCGGCCATGTCGACGCTGATTGCGGTGTTTGAGAGCGTGATTTCGATCAATATCGATCTCTTTGCTATCAGCCGTGTTAAGGCCGTGATTATCAACTTCTTGATCATTACGGTCATGGGCTTACCATGTATCTTAGGCTTTAACTACTGGTCGGATTTCCACCCATTAGGTGGCAGCTCGACCATCCTTGATCTGCAGGACTTCTTGGTGTCCAATAATGTGCTGCCATTAGGCTCGTTTGTGATGGTGCTGTTTATCACAGCCAAGACGGGCATGGGCTTTAAGCGCTATCAGGAAGAGTGCAACACCGGTGTTGGTCCAAAGATTCCTAACTGGATGTTCTGGTACATGCGCTTTGTGCTGCCAGTGATCATTGGTGTGATCTTAGCGGTGGGCTACTACAATATCTTCCTTGCCTAAGTAAGGACAGGGTAGTGCCCTCAAGAAGCGGCTAGGCCCGATGGCTTAGCCAATGAAAGCCCCCATAAGTGCTCTGTTTGGAGTTGCTTGTGGGGGCTTTTGTCTCTACGACATCACCACAGGGCGTTTAGCGCAGATCTGGCTCCTAAGCCTATGAGCTGAGCGCGCTTGCAAGGTATCAAAACGGCTTATCCATGCCCGCTTTAGCGGCTTGGAAAATGCTGCATGTTGTAGTTATTTCTGTGGCGAGATGCCGCCACAGTTGAAAAAAGAGCAAGGCAGCGTGCACTTTTTGCGCAGCACGCGGTCTAACGCTTTACAGGCATGATGTCGCGGCCTGTGGGCAAAAGCTTCGTTGAAGATAGTAGAGCAGCTGCTCTGATGGAGGAGCGTACTGCTAAGTAAGAGGTAGCCTCGTAAGAGGTGACCGCCTTGGTCTCAAGGTAAAACACATCACCCCACAACTATTTTTGAGGAAAAAGAGGATGGGCAAATTAGCTTGGCAGCCGTGGCTGCAGCAGGTGTTAGCACAGACCCCTAAGGCCATGGTCGGCGCATTATTGCTAGCGCTATCACCTCTAGCTCTAGCCTCGTCAGCTTCCTCATCCTCTTCTGCTCAAGACGATGCGGCCTCAACCCAAGAGGCGCAAGTCGACGCCATTGAAAGTAAGCTCGCTACCACCTCGGCCAATATCACCATTAGAGCCGGTGCTAACTCCAATGACCTTGTCTCGGGCTCTGCTGAGACTAGCGCTAATAGCGATGCCTATAGTGGTACGGCGCTGCACTTTGAAGATCAGATGATGCTCAATGCCCGTCGCGTCGATCTCGATCTCTTTGCCAAAATGCCAAAGTCCCGCATCACCAAGATGCGTGAGGCCTATGTGCAAGCGGAAAACGCCTTTCGCCGTGGCGATGAGGCCTTAGGCTTTGCTATCCAAAAGCAGCACTTACAAGGCTACCCGCTCAACATCTGGCTCAATTACTACTATCTGGCCAATGACATTAAGACCAGCAAGTTTGACGCGGTGATGAAGTTCATCAACAGCAACGAGCAAGCGGAGCTTGCCGAGCTGTTACGTGACCGCTATGCGCGTTACCTCTCCGATGTGCGCGACTATAAGCGTCTGTCGGTGTTAGTGGGCCCGAAGCCATTTGATGAGACCAAGCTCTCGACGCTGAGCTTTAAGCAAAAGACCCAGCTGTGCCGCTTCTATGAGGCTAACTGGCCTTTAGATAAGGTGAACGAAGAGGCTATCAGCTTTGCGACGCGTATTTACCTCGATTTAAGCAAGCGCCCATTGTCCTGTAATGGCTTAATGGCCTTGTTTGACGCTAAGGGCTACCTTACCGATAAGCTGGTCTTAAAGCGCTTTGAGAACGCCTATGTGCAGCGCTCCTATACAGAGACTACTGACTCCTTAGCCCAAGAGCTGCAACACACGGACTTTGCCAAGCGCGTCGATCAGCAGATGCAGCTGTACTCGCAGCCAGAGAAGCTCTTTGACGAGGTTAAGGGTAACTCTGAGGACGAGCATCGTGTAGCAGTGCTGGCCTTTAAGCGCTACGCCAACTTATCCCCACGCTCGGCCCGTAATGACTTTAAGAAGTTTATCAAGACTTACGACCCATCCGAGACGGAGCTCATCGATATCTACCAGATCTTTGCCTCGTCGTTCTTAGGACGGAGCTACGGTTTATCTGACGTCGAGTGGGTTGATCGCAACCTGCCAACTTTAGCGTGGAATGACACCTTAAAAGAGCAGCGTTTACGTCGCGCCATTTACTTTGCCCAGTGGAAAGATGTCTATGTCCTCATTGACCACCTCTCCCCAGACCTGAAAGATGACATCAACTGGCGTTACTGGAAGGGCCGTGCGGCTTTAGAGCTGGGTAAGACCGATGAGGGTAATGCGCTGCTTGCTGAGGTAGCCAAGGATCGCAGCTTCTTTGGTTTTTACGCGGCACAGACGCTGGGGGTTGATTATCCTTTCAATTACCTCAAGATCGACCCTAATTTCTCCTTCCCGCTGGACATTGCCAACAACAAGGCGGCGATTCGCTTCTTAGAGCTCTATGCGCTTGATGATGACAACGCCATTTATGAGTGGCGTGAGATTGCTAAGCGCTCCCCAGAGCACGAGGCGATGGTCATGGCGCAGTGGGCCTTACAGACGGGCAATATCTCCTACGCCATTGATTTTGTGGTGAGCTCGGGCCGTTGGGATGCCTTAGATTATCGCTTCCCGATTGCCTATCGCAGCTCTTATGAGCACTTCTCCAAAGAGAGCAATGTGCCGCTGTCGTTCTTATACGGCGTTTCGCGTCAGGAGAGCATGCTCAATCACAACATTCGCTCGTGGGCTGGTGCTGTGGGCTTAATGCAGGTGATGCCTGGTACGGCCCGCGATATTGCGCGTAAGGAGAAGTGGAAGTTCAGTGGCACCAACAGCCTCACTGATCCTGAGACCAATATCCAGTATGGCAGCACCTATCTGCGCTGGATGCTTGATAAGTTTGATAACAACCGCATTTTAGCGGCGGCGGCTTACAATGCAGGCCCAGGTCGTATTCCACGGTGGCGCTCTAATGATGGCGTGAAGCGCGATGTGGCCATGTTTGTGGAGTGCATTCCTTTTAAGGAGACGCGTAAGTACGTGCAGAACGTAATTCTGTACGATGCCATTTATAACTTCCTGATCACCGGAGAAAAGGGCGAACTGATACACCCTAACGAGCTGAGCTACGCGTACTAAGGCTGATGCTGAGAGCACCGTAAGCTCACTACACTAAGCTCCACAGAGCCTGAGCGGGTAAACCTGCTCAGGCTTTGCTTTTTTGGGAAAGCGCACGGCGTAGCATGAGTATCCCCAAAAGCAAATCTCAAAGGAGGTAACTGCCTACAGTCAGGTGTTTTACCCTGAGAGTAGGTGTTTGCTAAGGCGCTACTCTCGAGATAAGGCGCCGTCAGGAGCTTTTAGGTTATCTACGAGTAGCAGTAGGCAGGATAGGGTGTAACCTTGACCTTAGCGTGCAGTCCAAAAGAGCCCACAGCGCAGAGGCGTGCGCACAGTATGACCATGAGGCTGGGATCTGCTGCGGTATGGCTGCCACCGGCTGCTGCTCACACTGCTAATGCTGCCTGCCACTTACATTTGCTGTGGAGCACGCGGCACTTTGAGATGCTTGAGATGCGCTTTCTCAGCTCTGGGCTTAGCTCTGCGAGCAGCTGTGGTGCTGCCAAAGGAGCCTAACCATATCCCCAAAAAGCCCTTATTTATCAGGTAAATCCCCCTAAAGCCCCGCAACCACCCACCGCCGCGCTTTTTTTTCCAAAAAACGCTTTACAAGTGGAGAAAAACCCTTATAATGTGCTCCGTCAAATCGATCGCTGATTTGGCAAAAATCTCTTGCCCAGGTGGTGGAATTGGTAGACACGCTACTTTGAGGGGGTAGTTCGCGAGAGTGCGGGTTCGAGTCCCGCCCTGGGCACCATGCAAGAGATTGCGGAATGGGCTTACTTGCAAACCTGCTAAAGCAGGGGCGGAAGTGAGCTTTTTTTGTATTTGCAGCCTGTAAATTGGTGTGCAGAGCTCTTTGTGGGCAGCCCCTTAGTGCTGCCGTGCACGGTCACATTCCCTCCCGCGAGAGCAAGAGCGCTGAGCTGTTGCTTTCTACCCGCCATCTTTACTTTCCTCACGTAGCACCATCAGGTTGGTGCAGCCTCAGCTGCGCATGGTGCTCTCTGCTTTGCTTTCTGCGTTTCTGCGTTACAATCTGCCTTTGCTGCTTCGTCCTGCTCCTATCGGCGCTATTGTGTCTGCGCTAAAGAGCAGCGCGTTTCCTGCTGCGTGCTTGGTGTTATGACACCTCACCATTGGCAGAAGACAGCAGTAAGAGCCTCTCAAAGGCTCGGCGTGCCCACAAGTCCCTTTGTAACAAACAGGTGCTGGGGGGCCGCTGGTGTGTTCTCCCTAGTGATGGATTCGGAAATTAATGAGGAACCAGTACCCTCAAAACAAGGGCGACAGACATTCATCACGCATGTCCAATGCCCCTAATTGATCCCATTCATGCGCCTGAACGGTTATGGATGGGGTTCCTCGTTAATTTCCGAATCTACCACTAGGTTTAGGCCGCTACATGTTTTAGTTAGGTCGCAATCCGCTTGCTGCAAGGAGTCCGATTTGAGTTTTACGGCTTTTTTGTGCTCTGCTGCAGCGCCTCTTAAGTGGGGAATCCCGTGGCGCTGGCTCTTATTGCGCACTCTGACCCGCTACCTCTTCTTGTCTTTGTATTTCCTCCTGCCTTTCTGCCTGCTGCTGGCGCTGCACTTTTTGACTGCGCTTTATCACTGCCTGTCTCTGTCTTTGCGCCTGCTCGCGGGCATCTTTTTACGCGGCAATCCCTATCTTAGGGCCCCGCTGTGCGCTTGTTTGCTGCTCATAAGCCAGCCTACTCAATCTGAGCCACGTAACAGCGCCGAGATGCTGACGCAACAGCTCCAGCAGCAACCTGAGTTTGGGGTGCTTAATCACTTGCCAGAGACGGCGGTAAGTAAGAAAGAGCAGAGTGCTGCCTTAGCGCAGCAGCAGGCACAGCAAAAAGCTACGCACCGTGATAAAGACGACCATCAAGAGCGCATTGATCGGGCGTTTGCGGCTTTAGGCGCGGAGCGTATTACCAAAGACTCGCACAAGAATAAGCCATGGCTTGAGGATAGAGAGCCTCTGTTTACGGTGGAGACGGGACTGTTTGACCCCGAGCTCGAGCTCTTTGCCCAATACTTTTTGACGCCATCGAATTATGGTCAGGCTTATATCGGCCGCATTTCGTTGCGGGAGTATGCGCAAGCATGGCGCCTGTATCTTAAGGACTTATCTGATAACCAGCGCTGCTATGTTTACGAGCAGGATGACTTCTTCTCGGTCTTTGGCGCAGACTGCTTGAAGATGAACCGCTTTAACCGCATTGAGGCACGCGCCGATGATAGCGGTATGCTGGATTCCATTTTTCTGGTGCAGTCTTTAGGTACAGAGATCCCTTTGGGGATGATGCAGCGCTATTTGGCGCAGCGCTATCAGCCGGTTAATCCTGAGGGAACGCCGGTAGAGGAGGTGGCGCTGTTAAGCTCTGACTTATGTGCGGTGATGCAGCTGATGACGCGGCAGGCTTACCAGTGCACGACTGACTGGTATCGCAACGATAACTCGTATCTCATCTTTAAGAGCTCCCGCTATCACTCGCGTGACTACGTGATTTTGCTTTTTGCCTCGGTAAGGTACTTTAACGAGGTATATGGGCCGATGGTGAAGCGGCGCTTAGCGCTGATACGGCAAGATATGCGGGAGATGGGCATTGACGATACCTCTGTGGGCGCCATGCGCGGGCGGTCGCTGATGGAGATCAATGATAATTTTGGTAAGGACGATTAGGCCGTTTTCCCCAGAGAGGACGGAGCTAAAGGAGAGTATGGAGGCGCCACGTCCTACCTCGAGATAAAGTCGCTGCCAAGGCGTTGTGGACATTACGGACACCCTTAAGTAAGACACGCTGTGCACAAGCAGCAGCTGCAGAGCCGCAGCCGCGTGCCTTGCGCCACTTAGAGCTGGGGCGCTGCTCCGGCCATAACATCGGTCGGCCACCACCTCATTCTGCCACCCACGCATCCAGCCAACCTTCATCCTGCCATAGCCTCGCGCTCAAGATCTCCACAGACCAATAATGCGTTACGGCGCAGCCGTGGTAGCGCCGCCCCGCAAAAGATCGCGCTGGCTACTCCTCAGCATTGCCCTCCCTCAAAGCATCTCTCCCAACACTACGCATCAAGATAGCTATCCATTTTCCCCTTGCCTCTGGTCAAACCTTTGCTTTTCTTTGGAGCGGTAATGAGCATGCTTTTGTTGCGGTAAAGTGGCCCGCTATAACCTCTCTGTAGCCTGTAGCACCTCCCTCAGCACACACTCACCCTCATTCTCATTTCTCCCTGCTCTGCACTAGCGTTTGAGTAGGAAGCAGCCGCGCTGCGCTGCACCTCAACGCAGTAGTGCAGCGGCACCATCGTTCCTGTGTTCTCTTAAACGTACTTGCCTCCCCACGTCCCACAGTACTTGGTTGGGGCTAACCTTTCTCTAGCGTAGACTCCTGTAAAACACAAGACGCTGTTCGTTCTGTGAGGCGACGCACACTTGTGTCAGGGCGTCAAGTTCAGAGCACGCTGCACTGTACTCTCTGGCGTTAGAATAGGCTTAGCTATGCATGCATCTATGGTCAGTGTTAATGGCAACTGTTGGCTATAGAGCAGCTGCCATGAGCGTTAACGCTAACTAAGAGGTGGGGTAAAGGGCCGCAAGCAGTAACACTGTGGTGCTTTCGCTCTGGTACCACTCGTATCCACGCTGTCTTCAAAGCAGTGTCAGAGGTGCTCTAACACCTTTGGCCATTTGCAGGAGTGACTGTCATGTCAGACTTTAGCTCTGGTAATCAGAGTCGTGACGGAGGGCGTAGCCCCCAGTCTGCAGCGCCATCACGCCCGCAGAAAACTAAAGACACCGCCAGTGCCCAAAACAACGGCTGGTACGATCAGGCTTTTGATCTTAACGCCGATAACGTGGACACCGCCACGGCTATGGCCGATGACGGCTTTGGCGTGAATCCCGACCTCTTAACTGATGCCAAAGACCAAGTATTAGAGGCCAGCCGTAACCACATTCGCTCTGATGCTGATGTCAGCCTGCGCGAAGGTAAAGGCGTCAACATCACCTTAGACCCCCTCTCCAGTGTCAAGGAAATCGCGTCCGGTGCGCCTAAACTGTCGGCTCGTCAGGGTGACATCCTTGTGGGCGGTAATGGCGTCATTAAGACTAAAGGGAGCGGGCGCACTAACCCTATCTCTTATGACATGGGCCCCCGCCCAAAGGTCGAGGACAGGCCGCTTGAGGGCAGCATCTACACGGATGAGTACTTAGCTCAAAGAGAAAAAGAGGCCTTAGCCCAAGCGCAAGAGAGCTTAAGGGCACAGCAAATCGCCGACGCCGAGAGCGGCGATTACCGCACAGTCGTGCACCGTAATAAAAACATCTCCGAGGCCGACTCGCGCTTTATGCAGGCGCTCAAAGAGCAGCAAGCTACGCGTGAGGCGTCTGATGTTGTGGGCAAACACTTTGGGGCGCCGCCTGAGGATGACCTCAACGACTTTCAATCTGCCTTTGCTGCAGGCGCTAACGTGCCGTTAGCACCTACTGCCTCTGCTGCCGGTGTCTCTGCAGGAGCCGTAGCCAGTACCAGCACAAGTGCCGATGCTGCCAGTGCCGTAGACGCTGCCAGTGCGCAAGGTGCAGGCGATGGAAGCGACGCAGCTGTAAGTGTCGGTGCCGATGGAGCCAGTAATAACCAAGTGGATGCTAATGGTGTCCCGCTGCCTCCGCTGAAATTAAACCTCAACGTCCACGGCTCGACCAGCGCCGCCATTGTCGGTGCCAATGATGATGCCGTCGCTGCTAAGCGCGCCAGTATGGCCGCCCATAATGCCGCTGTGGATCAATTCCGTGCCCGCTATGGTGCGGATGCTGAGGATCCTCTAGGTACTGCTTATGAAGAATTTGAGGTAGGTGGCGAGAATGCCTCAAACATCCGTAAGGAGCGGATGGCTGCGCAAAACGCTGCTGTTGCGCAGTATCGCGAAAAGTATGGCCATGCTCAGGATGACGATGCCCCGTTAGGCACCGCTTATGACGAGTTTGAGGTCGGCGGCGAAGACGCCTCGAATATCCGTCAAGACCGCATGGCTGAGCACAATGCGGCCGTCGATATGTACCTCGCCGCTAAAGGTGAGGGCGAGTTAGGCGCCTCCGAGCAAGCTCTAAGCGTCGGTGGCGGCATGAGTAACTTTGCTCGCAACAAGGCCCGCATGCAGAGCAACGGCTCTTACTACGTCGGCAAGCAGCAAAACAAAGGTGAGCCCCTTGAAGGCTCTGTCTACAGCGATCGCTATCTAGCCAAACAAGAGAGCGAGGCCCTTGCACATGCGCAGCGCCAATTAGAGCGCCAGCGCCAAGAAGATGAAGATGATACGGGCGAGTACCGCACGCACGTGAGCCATGAGCATAATGGCTTAAGTGAAGATGACGCCCGCTATATTCGTAGCCGTAAAGAGCAGGCTGCGGCAGCTGCTGCAGCTGCTGCGGCAGCGGCCGAGGGTGGGCAGGCTTTTAATCAGCTTGCAGGCAATCATGCTCTGGATGTGGAGGGACGTGCCTCTGCCTATCAGGCGGGTGCTGGTGTGGGCTCTTTAAACAGCAACGCCAATTACAGCCACGATGAGCGCAAGCAAATGCGCTTGGCGCAGCAGCGTAATCTGCAAGAGCATAAGCAGCAGATGCTTAAGCGCCAAGAGACGGAGCGGCAGCAACAGCTGGCACAACAGCAGCGCTTAAAGCAAATGCGCCAGCGCCAATTACAGGAGCAACAAGAGCGCTTACAACAGCGTAACGCCGTGCATAACAATGCGCCAAGTGTTAAGGGTGGTAATATAGGCGATAGCCCCGATTCAGAGTTGCTGCAGTCGCAAGCCTCAACTCTGGCGCAAATGGCTAAGCGTGCTGCTACTACTAATAATGCTCGCGCCGCAGCTCCTGCACCAGCTGTTAAACCTCATGCCTCCCCTAGCCCTCTGGCCAAATTCGCCGCTGCCGATGCCGCAGTCATTGCGAAAATGCCAGAGGAGGATCAGCACTTAGCGCAAGAGTATACGACGCAGGGCAAAAGTGAGTTGCGTAGAATGCGAGAAGCTGATCGTATTAAGCAAGGCCGA
Source organism: uncultured Succinivibrionaceae bacterium (assembly GCA_949286015.1). Classification (GTDB taxonomy): domain Bacteria; phylum Pseudomonadota; class Gammaproteobacteria; order Enterobacterales; family Succinivibrionaceae; genus Anaerobiospirillum. Next base: position 77,721 of record CASEBB010000001.1, read on the forward strand.
GCCAAAAACAACAGCGAAAAGAGCCTCGAGGAGCTGGCCAAGGAGTACCCAAACCTCTCGCCAGAGCACTTAATCAAACTGAAGCGCTCGAGCAATCGCTGCCATTTGGTCTCGCGTACCACCGTCTTTGATGCCAACTCTAACATCTCGATGTATGAGTTGAAGTTTACTGCCGGTAAGGTCTTTCAGGTTAATGCCTTAAAGAGCGAGCATGTCTATCACGTGCTCTTTGGCTACTTTATTCGTCGTGGTATTTCCTGCTTTATTGGCCGTAACAAAAAGGTCTTGGTGATGATGCCTATCACCTACGACTTTGTCGAGTATCTCGATCGTTATGCGGTCAATCGCGTGGTACTGCGCATTTGCCCTGAGCAGCCGGTGACGCCATCGGCGCTGCATATCCTCACGAAACTGCGTCGTGCGGGGATGAGCTTTGCCATTGATCTCATGGTGCTCTTAAAGAAGGACTGGAACAAGGCCGTCCTGAGCATTGAGTACGTGATGATCGACTTAAGTGGCAAGGTGCGTGAGCAGCTTAATGTCTTTCAGCGCCTCAAGATCAAGGCCCCATGGCTCAAGACCATTGGCTACAACGACACCAATGGTGATGGCTATGCCTACTTAGCCAAGCGCATGATCGACTTTCTGGATGCGCCGTTCTGGAACGTGCCGCTGAAGTTTAGTCAGGATCCGGACATCTTTGTGCCGATGCAGCATGAGGTGGTGACCTTAGTGCGCGAGCTCTTTAAGGATCAGCCTAACTACTCGGTCTTCCGCCAGTTCTTACGGGCGCACGAGAACTTAACGCGTGACATGGCGGTGTTTCTCTATCGCTTCCGTCAGGCCTCGCCACGTCAGGTGCAGAACATCAGCGAGCTGTACAACTTCCTCATTGACTACAGCCCGAACCGCTCGTTCTCGGTCATGATTGCTCGCGCCATGATGCTCGAGTACGTGCGCTTTGTGAGCATTTCCTCGCAGTACATCCTGCAGGAGCATTACTCGCAGGCGGTGATCCGTGGCTACTTCGTGGAGTACATGGCCAAGATCTTCAATGATCCGTTTGTGACGCGCTTTGCGTTCCCAGCGGGCATGTTCTCCCTGCTCCATCTCCTGCTCCTGAAGGAGGAGGTGGATGTGATCGCTGATGACCGCTATGCTGACATCTTCGATCGCATTTATGGCGAGAGCGAGCTCATGGCAGACATCATTGAGTGCGTGCAGGCCATTGAGGCCACCGACCTCAATTCAATCTTCAAGTTTATCTTGAAGTACAAGGTGCCACCTGCCTCGGTGCTGATCAGCTACGAGAAGGCGCTCATGCGCACCAATGAGCTCTTGCTGGTGCTCAACATCGTAGCGACACGCAAATAGCGCGTGGTTGTAGGGGGCTGGTGTAGGGGAAGGCCCAGCAGGGCTGCCCCTATGAGCCCTATGCGCTACGTGAGCCCTATGCGCTACGTGAGCCCTATGCGCTACGTGAGCCCTATGCGCACCGTCATCGCCGTGGCTGCGCAGCTACCAGCACCACCATAAGCAGGCGCGACTACGCTTACTGACCGCGCGCCGTGCTCACCAGTGGTGATGGTGACGGGCCAAGACGGTGGTGACAGGGCGCGCTTCTCTTCTTCCAGCTTGCTGGTGTGCTGCTCTGCCTCTCTGCTTTATGAGTGTGGGGTAGCACCTTTGGGCATAGCTCCAAGCTTACGTTGGCGTCACACCTTAGCACCGCTGCAGCTTCTGCCATGGCGAGGTCTCGGGTGCACTTTTAAGGGGCACAATGTGGCCGCCAAAGCATTAAGTAGTGCCCCATTTTCTGGCCATAAAGGCTGTAAAAAAGCCTTTTTTAAGCAGGTTTGCTCCAATCGTTGGCACTGCACTTGCAGATTCGATCCTGATGGATTTGTGTCCGCACCGTGGCGACGCGTCACTGGTGTAAGGGCATTTTCATTTTCTTCTACCCCAGTCTGCTTTTCCCTATCGACTGCCTAAGTTGGTAGGTGTCGCTCTCCTGCTTTTCCCTTTCTGTCATCCCCTGAGCATTTGTAAACGGCAGAGTGGGAATTCTGGCCACGGTTAGACTTATTGGCGGTAGGCTCATAAAAGAGAGTGCCACCATTAACTATCAGGGGACAAATACCCCGCAGAGCTCTGTGTGGTAGCGTCGATACCACACACATGCACTGTTGGGGGTGACGGGCAAAGCTGTGGTGATCGCACCATGCAGCTCCATAATGACATCCCAGCCTGACAGGCGTTAGTTAGTGCTTGTAAGGCTTGATCAGGGGCACGAGTAAGAGCAGATGTCTGGTAACCCAACAGCAGCAACGCCACCACGGCCAGCGTCCGCGCCACAAGCGGCGCGTGCCCCGCAGGGTGCGCCAGTTGCACGCCCTGCTCTCACGCCACAGCAACAGCAAGCCCTCATGGCGCAGCGCCGTGCCGCCTTAATTGCGGCCCAACAAGCGGCCGCTGCGGGCAAGCCTCTTACCCCCCAACAACAAGCCCTCTTAGCGCAATATCGCCAGCAACAGCAACGGGCGGCGCAACAGCGTGCAGCCCAAGGCCAAGCTGCCCCTGCTGCGCGTCCTGCTAATCCTGCAGCTGCTCAAGCCGCACCACGCGCTAGTGCTCCTGCTCCAGCTGCCCATCCTAGTGCCCCTGCTGCCGCTCCGGCCGCTGCTCCTGCAGACAGTGATGCCAATCACTGTCACCTGATTGCGCGTACCCCAGTCTACGATGCCCACCGCGTGGTACAGATGTACCGTCTGCGCTTTTCCTCGGGCAACAAGTTTATTACTGACCGCGTGTTGCCACAGCACGTCGGCCCTATCATTGACGACTTCTTTTTAAAGCGCTCGATCGTTAATTTTGTCGGTAGCAAGGCCAAAGCGCTGATCATGATGCCGATTAATCCCGCCTTAGTGCCGCTGGTGAAAAAAGGCGGTGGCTCGCGCTTAGTGTTACAGATTCCGTCCTATCAGGAGCCGAGCGTCCAAGTCGTGGGCTTTATGTCCAATATCAAGCGCTACGGTATCCGCTTTGCGGTCGACCTCATGGACGTGATGAAGCGCGGCTGGCTTAAAGGTATCCTCCACATTGAGTACGTGATGATTAACATGGGGGAGCAGGGCGCATGGCAGTTAGCGGTCTTCCAAAAGCTTAAGGTGAAGGCGCCGTGGCTTAAGATCATCGCCTATGGCACCAGCGAAGCGACCTTACTTAAGATGTCGCTTAGCTATCGTGCGGACTTAGTGATCTCGCCGATGAGCACCAGCACCATGACTTTTAAGCAGTCACCAGCGCTGTTGGAGCCATTCCAAGCGGACATCATGGCGTTGGCCCATGAGCTCTTCTTACCAAAGATCAACTACCAGGTCTTTAAGAAGTACCTCTCTGAAAACCGCGCCATGTTAAAGCTCATCATCTACCACATCCACCGCTTTAACAAGGTAGATCTGCGCTCGCTGGGCAACTTAAGCGATATTTACCGCTACTTGCTCGATCACGATCCAATCCCGTCTTTTACGGTGATCTTAGTGCATGGCTTGCTCACGCACTACATTAAGATCGTGCAGAGTGCTTCGCTGCACGTGATTGACGAGCTGTATCGTCGCGTGCTGGTGCATGGTTACTTTACGTCGTATGTGGTGATGCGCATGCCTCAGGCGACGGCGGAGGATCGGCACTACTGCTTCCAGACGGGCGTGTTCTCGCTGCTGCCGGAGATTTTGCTCAAGAGTCGTGAGGAGCTGGCGCAGGATCGCTATCTGTATGCGATCACCAAGCGCATTAACGCTGACGACTCGCTGGTCTGCCGCACGGTCAAGTGCCTTGAGGATATGGAGAGCAACAACCTTGAGGCGGTGTTTGAGTTTGCGCGGGCTTATCAGGTGCCGTCGACGCGCTTATGGGCGGCCTATGAGGAGGCCATTATCCACGCAAACGAGTTTATGATCTCGTTGCAGGTGGTAAGTGGCATGCGCTAAGCGCTGTGCTGTATGGCGGGCATTTGTGTGGGGTGGTAACCTAAAAAGCGCCTGATGGCGCTTTATCTCGAGAGTAGCGCCGCAGCAAACACCTACTCTCAGGGTAAAACACCTGATTGTAGGCAGTTACCTCCTGAGGGCTCTCCTTTGGAGTTTGCTTTTTGGGATGCTCGCGTTGCGGTTTGGGGACAGCTGTCGTTACGGTAACGCGACCTGTGCGGTCGCCTGCCAAAAGTAGGCAAAGATAGTGTAATCTACTTTTGCAGCTCCTGTTTGCCGTAATTATAGGGAAACACATCATGGACAC
>CASEBB010000002.1 GCA_949286015.1 uncultured Succinivibrionaceae bacterium
TGGAGGAGAATTTTGGGTGAAAAGTACACGCTATTGACTGCAAGCCTTTGGCAAAAAATTTTTTGTTGTGCTGCTGTGCTACAAACACGGTCTGCTTTTTTATGCAGACTGAGCAAAAACGGCTTAAATAAGGGAAAGAAGAGCGGTGGCGGGCAAAAACGGTGGGTATAGAGACGCTAGGGGACGGCAGGAGATGAGGATTGGGGGTAGGAAAAGGAGGGCGCCAGCCAGCAATAATTGTTCCAAGTGTGATTAGCGCTGTGGAGGAGCGTTGGGCTTAGTGGGGGTTGCTGGGCATGATAGGGGTTGCTGCGGATGCCAGAGAGGTACAGTGAGCTCTTATTTGGTTGGCTGCTTGGCGGGGTTTTCTTGCAGTGGCCTTAGGGATCGCGCGTGGTGCTATGGTTCCGGCTTATGTACAGGGACAGCTCTGTGCTGCTATTGCGAACGCTAAGCTTAAGAGCAACAGCTAAGAGCCATGGCGTGACAGTCTTGTCTTCTTGACCGTATCTTGAAGAGGCTCTTGATGACAGGCTGCGAGCGGACAACCAACGTTAAGGCCTTAAGCTGGATGCCCTGATGGTTCTGCTTCTTCGTAAGCACCAAAGAAAAAGGCCACGCTCTTAACGTGGCCCTTTCTGTTGTTGCTATCGCTGGTATGAGGCATAGGCAGGCGCTGTCGCTTACTGACTCACAGCCCTGATACCATCTTTGTTCTTATTAGATGCTAGCCGAATTCACGAGCTTATCGCGCAGCTGGATCGACACGTAGGAGAAAGCCACGGCCGCAACTAAGACCACGCCCTTTACTACCTGCTGCACGTAGTCGTTAATGTTGCACATCAGCATGCCGGTCGAGAGCACGCCCATAATGAGCACACCAATGATCACCAATGGCAGCTTACCCTGACCACCGGCTAAGCTCACACCGCCTAACACTACAGCCGTAATAGCGTCCATCTCAAAGCCCACACCAGCAGATGGCTGACCCGAGTTAGTACGTGCCAGTAAGACTAAGCCCGCTAAGCCCGAGAGCAGGCCGCAGAAGGCGTAGCAGAAGATCTTCACAAAGTTAATGTTAACGCCCGACAGACGCGAGGCCTCTTCATTAGAGCCAATACCGTAGACATAACGGCCAATTGGCGTATAGGAGAGGATGAAGATGCCTAAAGCAAAGACCACCAGCATCAAAATCACTGGGTAGGGGATGCCCAGTAAGGCACCACGACCAAAGGCACTTAAGCCAGGGCCAAAGCCAAAGACTGGTAAGCCATCAGTAATGAGGTAGCCAGCACCACGTAAGGCGGTCATCATACCTAAGGTGGCAATCAGCGGTGACATACGGAAGAACGCGACTAACATACCGCTGACCACACCGTAAAAGGTAGCGATGATTAAGGTCGCCAAAATGGACAGCGAAATCGGAATGCCCGCCTTAAACATCAGGGCCGCTGTTACCGAGGAAATACAGGCGATCGAACCTACCGACAGGTCAATACCGGCGGTCAAAATGACGTAAGCGGCACCCACCGAGATGATGCCAATGATCGACACCTGACGCAAAATGGTTGTTAAGGTGCCAAAAGAGAAAAAGTTGTCAGCTGCAAGCGAAAAGATAGCGATCAGCAGTAAGAGGATGACGACAATGCCATAGTCGAGCATCCACAGCGTAACTTTCTTGTTCATAATTTACACTCTATCCACGAAACCTGTTTGCACCGCCCTCGCCGCCGCTTATGAACTAAGCTCTGCTACGTTACGGTGAAGCCAACCACTAAGCCCTAAGCAGATGCTGAAGCCTCTACCTGTGGTTGGTTGTGGGCACGACCAATCGAGGCCTTCTCTAAGATCAGCTCTTGTGAGAACTCAGGCTTTTGCAGCTCAGCCGTAATCTTGCCCTCACTCATGACGTACAGGCGCTGGCTCATACCAATGAGCTCGGCCATTTCTGAGGAGATCATAATGATCGACTTGCCTGCGTCCGCAAGCTTGCACATCAGGTTGTAAATTTCCTGCTTAGCACCGACGTCGATACCACGGGTTGGCTCATCAAAAATGAGGATGTCGCACTCGGTCGAGAGAATACGCGCCAGCACCACTTTCTGCTGATTACCACCCGAGAGGTTCTTTACCAGCTGCTCCATCGATGGCGTCTTAATGCTCAACTCCTTAATGTAGGCGCTGACCGCGCTGTGCTCTTTACTCGAGTCGATGATAAGGCCGCCGCGCAAGTAGCGTGGCAAAGAACTAAAGACTACGTTCTCACGAATCACTAAGCCTAAGATCACGCCTTGAGCCTTACGATCCTCAGGGATCAGTCCGATGCCTACCCGCAGCGCGTGCCGTGGCGTTGATGGCTTGTACTTTTGGCCATGGAAGAGGATCTCTCCCTCGTGCACTGGATCGGCACCAAAGATAGCGCGCATTGTCTCGGTACGGCCCGCACCGACCAGACCACCAAAGCCTAAGATCTCGCCCTTGTGCAGTACAAAGTTAACATCGTGCACCTTTTCGTTGGTTAAGTGCTTCACCTCCAGCACCACCTCCGATGAGGTATTGGTTGGAGCTGGGTAGTCACCGGAGATATCACGGCCGACCATGTGCGAAATCAGCGACTTCATGGTGAGCTCGCCGATGTCCTTGACAGTCACAAAGTGACCGTCCATAAAGACAGCGACGCGATCGCACAGCGCAAACACCTCCTCTAAGCGGTGGGAGATAAAGAGGATGGTGGTCTGACGCTCCTTGAGCTTGCGCACAATGTTGTAGAAGATCTCAGTCTCTTTTACGGTAAGAGGCGCTGTTGGCTCATCTAAAATGATGAACTCAGGGTTACGCGAAACGGCTTTGAGGATCTCAACTAATTGCTGGTAGGCTACACCAATGTCGCACACGCGCTTGCGTACATCGATCTGCATGCCCATGTCATTAAAGAGCGCTTGGGCACGGCGGTACATCTCCTTAAGGTTGAGAATACCGCTCTTAAACTTGATCTCGCGGCCGTAGAAGATGTTCTCGGCAATGGAGAGGTATGGAATCAGGGAGAACTCCTGATACACAGCGGCAATACCCAGCTCCATCGATTTGGCTGGATCTAAGCTGTGGTATGTCACCCCCTTAAAGGTAATGGTGCCTTTAGACGGAACTTCAGCCCCCGTCAGCATCTTAATGAATGTGGACTTGCCTGCACCGTTTTCACCGCATAAGGCCAGCACCTCACCTCGTCTGATATCCAAGGTGATGTCTTCAAGCGCTTTAACCTTAGCGTAGTACTTGGACAAGCCAGCAACAGATAACACCACGTTACTGTCGGCCATAGTTGAACCCTCACAAAAAACACAGGCCACAGCAATGCAAGGCATGGTACAGGCTAGCGTACTGACAGCACTGTACTTTACTGTACGGACGGGAGGAGGCGAGGCTAGCAAGCAACAACAGCTTAATAGCAAGCAACAGCTTGCTAGCTCGTGGCCGCATGAAGAACACAGACTAAACCTGAATCCACAACGCCGCAGCACCTCTTTTTGCGCCATGCTCTCACCTACTGTAAGCGACCAAAAGAGATGCGCACTGCTCTGGCTGGCTCCTGCACCTACAGGTGCAACACTCCATAAGCCCTACGGCTTATTGGCGTGCCCTCACTGGAGCCGGTGCTCTATTTTATGGTGTGATCTTGCCATTGCTCTTGTAACTGCAAAAGAAGAGCGGCACCATTACCACCTTTGCTTTAAGGCCACCGCTGCTACCGTCAGCAGGCGGTTTACCGTAGTCACCAAAGGAGCAAGTCTCACCACAAAACCAAGCACAACGCAAACGTTTGCATTAATGACATTGTAGAAATTTATCACCAAAAGCGCTGTGACACAGTGCAAATTTGCGTAACATTTTTGTGTAACGCCCAGAGTTGTGGCACAGGCTGCCCTGCAACCAACGACGCTCCCCACGGTCTTCACCTTGGAAAGGTGATTGTGACACTCTTACTAACAGGCAATGTCAGGACTACAAGGTAAAGGCAAGCTCACATACCTGCTCATGGCCTATCTCATTGCTACCAGCGCCCGCCCCCAAGCCAATGCTCACGGCCCCATTTATGGCGCTTTAACGGCTCCCTGTAGGGAGCCGCCACAGCACCTGAGGGCGCTGCTATCTCGAGCACGAGCGCCAGCATCCCTACTCTCAGCTTTTGCGCGGTACTTTTGGGATTTCCCCATCACGTCTCAGCTCTGTGAGAACTTAGTCGCCTTTTTACCTTTTACCCTGTGTCTTTGCAGTAACAGCCCAGTTTCCACCCTGCTCTATCACCGCGATACACCCAGCCAAAGCGCCCTTACTACCCGCTTCTTTGCTAAGATTACCCTGATGCCCCCTGCTCCGCGCAGCGAGCTCTGTTGGCTTTCAGGGCTGTCAAATTAAGCTTTTTCGCTTGTTTTAGCGGCTAGAGAGGCATTGCTCAGTGCATTGCACAATGCAGCCACCCCTTAGACAAGGTGCCATAGCGGTAAAGATCAGCTATGCAGCCTTCTATAGCCCCAACCAAAACAGCTTAAATATGCGCATTGTTGTCAAGCGCTTAATTTGACAGCCCTGTGTTGGCTTTAGCCTTTCAACAAAAGGAGCCTATGCATGCTCAGATTCTCTGAGGCTATCACCTGCTGCCTCAAAACCAAGCTTTTCAACTGGCGTGATCGCGCTCCGCGCTCGGAGTACTGGTGGTTCTACTTGTTCATGTTCATCGCCCAGTACGTCATCTCCCTGCTGCTGATTGTGCCGCTGTTGGGGCCAATCCTGTATGTGTTGGCATATCTCTACCTCACATGGGCGCAGATCATGGTGACCATTAGGCGCCTGCATGATACCAATCGCTCAGGCTTTTGGCTCTTAGGTCTTATGGCCATAATGCTGATCTTAAGCGGCGTCCTTTTTGTGGTCTTCTACTTAGACTACAGCTATTATGCCGACAGCTTAAGCTACACCAGCATTGGCACCATGATCGTGGTCTTATTGCTGTTCTTGGCAGTCTCCATCTACTTTATCGTGATCTTGGCAAGCGCGGGCACGGTTGGCCCCAACCGTTTTGGTCCTGACCCACTGGCTATGGAGCGCTTCAACGAAGCGGCACGGCAGCAAGCCATGTATGGGCAGCAAGGCATGTACGGACAACAGGGGATGTACGGCCAGCAAGGCATATATGGCGGCCCTAACCCTAATATGGGTGGCAATGGCAACTTTGGCCAGAGCTTTGGACAAAGCTATGGCCAAGGCTATGGGCAAAACTTTGGGGCACAAGGAGGCCCACAGCAGCCATGGAATGGCCCACAGGGCGGCCCGCAGCAGTGGCAGGGCGCACAACAACCACCACAACCATGGGGCAACCCACAAGGTGGTCAACCTTGGGGTAATCCTCCTCAAGGCCAGCCATGGCAAGGCCCGCAAGGCGGCCCACAACCATGGCAAGGTGAGCCACAGGGCACTCCTGAGCAATGGCAGGAGTGGCAGCAGTGGCAGCAACAACAGCAGCAGCAACAGTCGCAAGGCCCTCATGAGCCATGGGGTGTACCACCTGCGGGCCAACAGCCACAGGGTGATGCAGGCTTTACAGAGCCACAGGGCGATTACGGCTTTGATGCTAACAGCCCTCACCAGCCACCTGTAACCCCACAGCAAAGTGCGCAGCAACAGCAACAGCCGCCGCAAACGCAGCAACCACAGGACGAGGACTTTTCGCCATACATGCCGCCAAAGTCCACGCAAACGCCACCGGCCCCACCTGCTGAGGACAACTCGCTGTATATGCCACCACAGCGGCCACAGCACAACGACCGTAACGATGAGCCTAAATAAGGGCTCTTAAGGCCAAGCTGAGCCGCCCTTAGTGGTACGTGCGGCAGCCGTCACTGGCTGCCGCCGAGAGGCTTGCTGCGACCATAACCACACCGCAATGATCGGCAGCAAAACGTATAGAGCCATAACACCACGACTCATGGTGGTATTAAGATGCTCACCTCCCCCAAAGGGTTATCCCAAAAGAGTTCCCTAAGTGGACGCATCTTGATGCAGACATCAATCAGAGCACATTTGTTTCTGAGGTGGCTTATTTTCGTGGACTGGCGCTACGTCTCTCGTAAGATAGATTTCAGGACAGCCTCACTTGGCTACAGCTGCGCCCCACTACGTCGCTCAAGCTAATGTCACTGCCATCTGGTGGTGATGCTGCTGGTTGGTGATTGTGATGGTAATGGTGGGGCGCCACCATCGTTGCTGCTCACACTCACCTCAGTACACACTCTCCGCAATCCCCAAGGCTTAAGTTCCCGCTCACTGCGCAGACCACACAGAGCAATAGTCACCACCATTACGTCCCCGTGTTTTTTGCCCTGAGGCGAGCTCACCGTGGTAGTGCATTGTGTTACAGGTAACAGTGACCTGCCCCTACCGCCCTCTCTGGTACGCTACTCTCACCTCTGCTTTTCTCTTTACCGCCGCAACGGCTGTCTCCATCAAGCCTAGAGCGCATCTTAGGATGGTGTCTTAACCTTCATTTTGCCCCTCTTTGGTGGTATGCACCGCACAATTCCCCGCCAATTCCTGTTACAGCTCATATTTTTAACAGTCCTATCCTTACCTCTATCCCCTCTTGATGTTATTATGAGTGGTATTGGCCGTAAGTACTTTTACCTGAGGATTGTCTCTAGCTTGTACAGTGGCACAAGTTAAGGCGCAGGAACCACGTTCCAATGCACAGGGTAAAAACTGTCGTCTCACTGCCATCCTTTCTTTTTGGCTCAGCGGACACGCTCGCTGCTGCCTCCCATGGTGTTCGGCAAAAACTGCTGCTAAGGCAGCCATCAGACCTTGCCGTGTCTTTTTAAGCACAACGACAAGGCAAACACCAGCAAAAGAGTAAGGATAGGTGCTATGACAGATAGAGGCACATGAGGAAAGAAGTAGCAGCAAGCTAAACTCCAGTAGCTGTTAGCACCTTTTGGTGCTACATAAACCATCACAGTCTAAGGCGATGGCGGAGTACAAACTTGCATCGGCAGCGGCATTTTCGTCGAACGACAACTGAAAACTAGGAAGGGGTCTGATGCTAAAGAATTTTCTTGCAACACCTAAAATGCAGTTTGTTACTGCCTTTGGTGCGTGCGTTGTCTTAACGGCTATTTCGGCTGTGGTCTCCAACAGCTCCACGCCAGAGTACGCAGTGACCTTGCGTCTGTCACACGCCAGCACCGCAGGCTCCGTTGCTGACCTCACCGCCTACAAGTTTAAAGAGCTCTTAGAGAAGAACTCCTTAGGGCAGATGACCGTCACCATTTATCCAAACAGCGGCTTATCTGGTGGTGACCAGAACCGCGCTGTGGAAATGGCGACCCAAGGTGGTATCGACCTGCAAATTTGCTCTGCTGCTGACCTCTATCAGTTAGACAAGCGCTTTGGTGCTTTCTGGCTGCCTTTCCTCTTTGAAAACGAAGAGCAAATTAAGACCTTTGTAAACAGCCCTAACGTCCATGAGATCTTAGACTCGTGGTTAGTGCCTTACAACTTAGACCTCATCTCCTTATATGACGTTGGCGCGTTGCAAGTTTCCAACAACGTCCGCGCCATCACCAAGCCAGAGGATTTAAGCGGCATTAAGTTCGCTGTGCCTCCATATGACTCTGCAGAAGATGCGGCCAAGATCTTAGGCATGGATAACACCGTGCGTACTGACGCTTCGGCTGTGCCTCATGCCCTTGAGACCGCACAAATTGAGGGTCAAATCAGTAGCTTAGCCTCCTTTGTCGCGAACAAGCTTTTTGATACGCAGCCATACGTCAGCTTATGGAATGTCTGCTACGACACCCAAATCTGGGTCTCCAATGAAGACAACATGGAGAAGCTGACTGAACAGCAGCGCGAGATCATCACCAAGAGCGCGTTAGAGGCTATCTCTTGGGGTAACAACTTAAGCACTGAGTTTAACGATCTCTACATCCATACCTTAGAGAACAACGGTGTTGAGGTTACCACTTTAGACAGCGAGCAGCTCAAGGCTTTCCAACAAAAGGCTATCCCAATTTATGAGAAGGCCTTAGGCGATCTGGGCAAGGACACGGTGCTGTTCTTCTTAAACAACCGTGGTCTCGATGCTGACCAGAGTGAGGCTTTACTGCCAATCGACTACGACGCTAGCGACATCAGCGGTGAGCCAGTTGCAGAGCCAGCACCTGTGGAGGAAGTTGCTCCTACCACCGAGCCAGCCCCAGTAACTGAGACCACTGAGCCAGCTGCTAGCGAGCAAGCTCCTGCCGCTGCTGAGACCTCTGAGCCAACACCAGCTGAGGAAACTACGGCCTCTGCTGCTGAGACCACCGAGCCAGCACCTGCCGAGGAAGCTACTGCTCCTGCTGAGACCACTGAGCCAGCACCAGCTGAGGAAACCGCTGCACCTGCTGAGACTACTGAGCCAGCCGCAACTGAGCCAGCTCCAGATGCCGTAACTGCTCCAGCCGTCTCCGCTGAAGAGACCACTGATGACGCCGCAGTTGAGGCCTTTACTGAGAGCGACACTACTACCCCTGCTACCGAGCCAGCACCTGCTGCAGAGGCAGAGACTGCTGCTCCTGCAGAGGAGGTTACCGAGCCAGCTCCAGCTACTGAAGCTGCCCCTGTAACTGAAAGTGCTGCTACTGAGGCTACCCCTGCTGAGGAGGCTACCGCCCCTGTCGAGGAAACCACTGAGCCTGCTCCAGAGCCAGCACCTGCTCCAGCTACTGAGACTGCCCCTGTGGAGCAAGTGCCAGTAGAGCCAGTCCCAGCACCTGCTCCTGCGCCACAGCATGGTGTTGTCCCAGACATCCCAGAGGTCTCTGGCTTTAAGCCAATCATTGAAGACTACCCAGCTGTTCAGGGCTTTAAGCCTGTAGTGGAAGACGTGCCTGAGGTACGTGGCTTTAACCCTGTGGTCACCGACCGTCCAGAGGTACAAGGCTTTGAGACCATCGTCACTGAGGTCAAGCCTGCTAAGCACCACAAGCCAATGCCACGTCCACTGCCACCACAAACACAGGTAGTGCAACCTGACTACCCTCAAGTACAGGGCTTTGCTCCAGTAGTTGAGGATCGCCCAATGGTGCAAGGCTTTGCTCCAGTGATTACCTCTGTAGTCCCAGCTCCACAAGTGCGCTACGTCCAAGTACCAGCTCAAGGCCAAATTCAGTACGTTGAAGTGGCTCCAGGCCAGTATCAGGCGGTGCAATTAGTGCCAGTGCAGTACATGCAAGTTGCTCCAGCTCCACAGAGTGTGCAATATGTGCAAGTAGCCCCTGCACCACAGCCTGTGGCTCCAGTGCCAGCACCACAACCAGTAGCCCCTGCTCCAGCTGTGGCTCCTGCTCCAGTGGCTCCAGCACCTGTAGCACCAGTGCCAGCGGTTGAGCCTGCTGCCCCAGCAGTCGAGCCAGCTGCCCCTGCCGTGGTTACTGAGGCTGCTACCCCTGACATTGAGGTGGAAATCTTAGCCCCTGTCGCTGACGAGGTGGTAGCTGCCCCTGTAGGTGAAGCAGCTGCTGCTGTAGAGCCAGCTCCAGTAAAGGGCGACCAAGCCACTGCTGATGTGGCTGCTCCTGCTGTAGAGCCAGTACAGGCTCCTGTAGCTGACCAAGCAGTGCCAGAGGTTGAGGCGGTAGAATTAGCTCCAGCTCCTGCGGAAGCTGCCCCAGCCGCTGCCGAGCCAGCCGTTGCTGAGGAAGCTGCACCAGCTGCTGAAGCTGCCCCTGTAGCTGACGCTGCTGCCCCTGTGGCCGAGGCCGCTCCAGCACCTGCCGCTGAGGAAGCTGCTGCGCCAGCTGCACCTGCTGCCGAGGCTACCCCAGCACCAGCTGCTGACGCTACTGCCGAAGCTGCCAAATAAGCCTTAGACAATAGCTGCAGCTAGTCTGCAGCGCCCCTTTGAAAAAATCCCAGTATGGCTTGGCTGTACTGGGATTTTTTTCTGCCTGCGCTCAGGAAAGCTCACCAGCGCAGCATTTGCTCACCCCCACCGCTTACTCAGCGACACCCACTACGCTGGATAGACTCAGTCGCTCTGCGACTTATCTCTGAGGTGCAACAGGGGATAACACTTACCTACTACCTACCTACCTACCTACCTCCAAGAGTGGCATCATCAGCAGCAGCACGCTCTGTGGTAACCGCCTTTGCGCTTAAGCACAGGCTGTTACTGCAACCACAGTGGCTCTTAGCCGCGCCCTCTCTTGCGGTAAACCTTAGAGCCCCTCATCCCACTTAACACGGATTTAACACTTACCATACTGTCTCTTAATACCCCTCCCCTAGAATAAGAGACCGCGTGTGGTTGCTGATATGTTGGCTCTCAAATAAAACATGTCCCCGCTTGCACAGCCCGCCTGCCTCAACAGACCTTGGCTGTATGAGCAACAACTGCATAGCCTACTGCCGCGTGGGCTCCCTAGCCCACGCACTATACACTCTACCTCCTAGCCCTCTGCACTCATGTTTGTGCCTTGTCCCTCCAACCACAAGCACCGTCTCACGTACCACCCGTGCCCACCGTCGCTTAGCCCACCACCTGCTCACTGGGCGTAAAAGCCACCATCTTTTTTTCTGCTCCCCACTCCCTTCTGCTCCCACATGCCTTACAATATCACCTGTGTAACTGGCGCAAGGTCTTCCATAGTTCTTGTTCAGATTTCTGACAAAGATTACCTCCTTTTAGTACTGTTTATCTTCATCAAGATAAAACGCCAGTTACTTCAAAGCGTCCAAAGTTGCAGTACAGTTGCTGCTCCTGAGGATCGTGCGAGACCTTTCCTATGATTTTCTACGTCGAGGACGACAGCAGCATCCGCGAGATTGTGCTTTATACCCTGCACTCCATGGGCTTTGAGGCCCAGGGCTTTGCTGACGGGCACAGTTTCTTACAGGCTCTGGAAACCCAGCGCCCTTCTCTGATCATGCTGGACGTCATGTTGCCGGACATCGACGGTGTGGAGCTCTTAAAGACGATCAAGCGCCAAGCGCGCACCAGTGACTTACCGGTGATCATGGCCACCGCCCGTGATGCAGAGATCGAAAAGATTCAAGCACTGGATTTAGGAGCTGACGACTATCTCTCCAAGCCATTTTCCATGATGGAAATGGTGGCGCGCGTTAAGGCAGTGTTACGTCGCTACAAGCAAGAAGAGCCAAAGCAGCTGAGTGCTGGTGACCTCTCGATTGATGAGACCAGCCACGTGGTTAAAGCCAAGGGTCAAGTGGTGGAGCTGACGTACAAGGAGTACGAGCTCTTATTGTTGCTGTTAAAGCATCAGGGTCGTGTGTACAGCCGTGAGCAAATCCTCGATCTCATTTGGGGTCACGATTACGATGGCGAGAACCGCACAGTAGACGTGCATATCCGCACCTTGCGCGCTAAGTTAGGCGACTGTGCCAACCTCATTAAGACCGTGCGCGGTGTGGGCTATAAGCTCGAGGTCTAACCAAACAAGGCACGGGAGTGGCGGGAATGCGTAAGTAACGGTAGTGGCGGGAGTTACAGCTCTATCTTGAGACTGGATGCAGCCTCACTACCTGCAGCGACTTTATCTTGAGGCAAGGCTGGTAGCCACCTGTGCAGTGCATACCGCGATTGTCTCCACTGCTGCTCATGGTAGTGGTGTGGTAGTGGTGCAGCCCTGTTTTAGCCTCTTGATGGTGTACCGCTTCACAGCTTGCAGCGCTTTTATCTCGAGGTGAATACCGTAGCCACCTCAACGGCCGGTATAGCAGGTGCGGCGCAGGTCGCCACTAATAACACCCTTTGGTGATGATGGTGCAGCCTGTTTTAGCCTCTTGATGATGTGCCGCCTCCCAGCCTACGGCGCTTTTATCTCGAGATGCGCTCTGGAGACGCCAGCGTAGCAACTACTGCACGCCTCAACCTCTGTCGTGCCCGCACACTTTAGGCCTATGGCGCCAGCCGCAACTCCTCATAAGTATTTCACTATTAGCTCTCCCCACGCCCTATCCTTTCTTTTCTTGCTTCCCCACATCGGACAAGCATCGTGCGCAAAAAGATCTTTCGTACCTTCCTTGGGTTGTCTCTGGGCTTGTTCTTTATCATGCTCGTGGCAGCCATCTTTATCCACCAAGTCCTCAAAACCCAAAACGAAATCAAGCACCTCAATAACTTTAGCTTTATGCTCAAGTCCGCCCTCGAATACCACGGCCATGACTTTTTGCAGCAGCTAAAGTCCGATGCCTATCGCATCACTCTGATCTCCCCTGACGGTACCGTGATCTTTGACAATATGGCCAACAAAGACCATATGGACAACCACCTCACTCGTGAGGAGATCACTGCCGCCATCGCCGATGGAGAGGGAAACACCCTGCGCTACTCCGATACCCTGCACAAAGAAACTTACTACCACGCCATCAAGCTGCAAAATGGCAACATCCTGCGCCTGTCCTTTACCAGCAATTCCCTCTTTGCCTACACGCAGACCTTTACCCTCTTCTTTGTTGTGGTCTTTATCTGTGTCTGTACCCTGTGTTATTACGTCGCCACGCGCCTTGCCAACGCCCTCATTGAGCCGATAAACGACATTAAGCTCGATGACATGCTCTCGATTACTGAGCCCCTTGAGCACAGCTATGAAGAGCTCCATCCTTTCTTGTGGCGCATCTTCATTCAGCAGCGCAAAATTGACGAGCAGCTTGACGAGCTGCGCCTAAAGAACAACGAGTTTCAGGCTATCACTAAGAGCATGTCCGATGGCCTTGTGATCCTCAATGCTCAAGGCATCATTGTCTCTATTAACAAGACGGCCCGTCGCATCTTTGCTGTCACTAAGGACAATTGCCTCAACCAGAGCTACCTTGCGATTGACAACTCGCAGTACATGCACGACATGATGGCCAACTCTGCTACCCAGCCCAAGCAGAGCATGAACATTGTGCGTGACGGCCGCGACTTTGAAGTGCGCTTTAGCAAGATTAACGACAATGGCACCTGCGTTGGTTACGTGCTCATCATCTTGGATGTCACCGAGAAAAAACGCACCGAGCAATTACGTCAAGAGTTTACGGCTAACGTCTCACACGAGCTGAAGACGCCATTGCAGTCGATCATTGGCTACTCGGAGCTAATGGCCAGTGGCTTTGTCCAGAGTGAGGATATCAAGCACTTTGCCGCGCGTATTCACAAGCAAAGCACCCGCTTAAAGAGCCTCATTGAAGATATCATCTTCCTCTCACACCTCGATGAGGGGCAGATTGCCAACATGGAAGAGATCTCTGTGCGTAAGATATGCGATGAGGTCTTTGAGGCGTTGCAAGAAAAGGCCTTAGAGCGCCTAGTGCGCTTAGCGGTACGCGGTCCTGATCTGCACTTTATAGCCGTCAATCGCTACATTTACGAGCTGATCTACAACCTCGTGGATAACGCCATTCGCTATAACAAGGAAAACGGCCGTATCACCATTACGCTGCACGAGACCAACAATAAGTACGTGATTGCGGTGGAGGATACCGGCATTGGTATCGCTCCTGAGGATCAGTTCCGCATCTTTGAGCGCTTCTATCGCGTAGATAAGTCGCACTCGCGACAAACTGGGGGCACGGGCTTAGGCTTATCCATCGTCAAGCGAGTGGTGCTGTATCACCATGGCAAGATCCGCTTAAGCAGCAAGCTGGGTGTGGGTTCGACTTTTACCATTTCCTTCTACAAGAACAAGCTGCAGGAGATGCTGGAGCAGAATAAGAAAAAGCAGGAGGAGTGGCAGCAAGAGCAGGCGAAAAACGGCGGTGCGATTCAAATGACCAGCCTCACTGCAGCATCGTTTCGGGCAGCAGAGGACGCCTCGAGACAGGAGCAAGCGCAGCACAGCTATCTGCACGCAGCAGAGGCCGAGGCTGTGGCCAGCGCCCCGCCAGCCCCTGACGCTGCTACGTCCACAGCTGACGCGGATGCGAACTCTAACACCGTCGCTGCGGCTGCTACCGATAACGATACGGCCGTGCCTCAGAGCACGCCGCGCACGTAGTAAGGCCGCCGCAATCACAGGGATACCGCCTCAACGCTTAAGCGCGGGGGCGGGCATCTGTGTACATCCTCTAATGACCAATCGGGGTACCTTGAGGTTTATGGCGCAAAGCGCTCTCCTCTTGGAGGTGCTGATAGGCAGGCGTGGTGATGAGCACAAGTGCGTGTGATGGGCTTGTGAGTAATAGCCTCATCAGAGTGTCATCTTGCGGGTAACGTCCTCTTAGGGGTAACGCTCTCAGGCAACGGCTAAAAGCAGAGGCAGAAGCTGTTACCAGCCTTAATAGATGACGGGCTTTAGGGTAAGCATGGTACACCGTCCTCAGTGAGGATTAGACTCAGCTGCACCATTCATCTCACACAGCTCCGCAGAGCCTTTGTGCTGTAACTCTCTGGTTGCGGGCTCCTTGATGCGTCATTCTGCTAATATTGGCGCTTGCTAAGGTGGCAGCTATCTGTGGCTCACTACCTCTTTAGCGCCTTTAGACAGACAAACTCAATTTGAGGCTTTCCAGATAGTATCTGGCAGCAGAGCCTCCACACGGTCACCTCTGGAGTGCCCATGGATAACTACGATCAGGATCCAGCTGACGACAGCGAGATCTACCCGCGCCCTAATCCGCTTGCTCCCATCTTAGAAAAGCTCAAAACCCCCGCAGATATCGCCGCCTATCTCAATAATGCCGTCAACCCCGACGATCCGAGCAAGCTCTTTGCGGCCTTAGGCATAGCCGCGCACACGCGCAATATCAGCCACTTATCCCGTGATATGGGTATCACCCGTCAGGGCTTTAATAAGGCCTTTGCGGCTAAGGGCAACCCTTGCTTTGTGACGGTACAAAAGCTCTGTACGGAGCTGGGTATCAGCATTAGCTTTACGCCGCTCCCCGAGCATAACAGCACTGATAGTAGCGAGCAGCAGTAGCGCTCTCTTACAGGGCCGCTCCCCTCGGTTAAGGGCTGTTGCAGTGCTCTCTTCAGTGCATGTGGGCATATCCCTATTAAGTGGCGCCACCACAAACACACTGCACCTCCAAGGTAAGCCCCTTACCCGAGCTCTATGCACAGGAAAAGAGCGTTTTCCCACTTGTGCCTGCAGAGTATTGTCCTCTATGTTATGGGCTTACAATCGGCCTTTGCGGTGGGTTAAGCCCCTTGAAGCAGCAACCTGCTATGGCGCAGCAAGCGTCGCTATCGCTACATACCTCAAGGTAAATTAATGGCCATGAGCTTTGCTCACACCCGTGGAAAACGCCCGCGACAAAACGTACTTCCACTACCGGTGCTAAATCCTAAGAAATGACCACAGACGCAAAGGGGCTCACACGAGCCCCTTTTGCTTTTCCTGAGGTTTAGCGCAAAACGCAGCAGCGCTTAGTCGTCGCTGTCGTCTTCACTGGTGCTGTTGACCACAATGCGCCCAAACTTGTCAGGAATAATGATGCCCTCTTCCTTCATCGCTGCCAGCTTGTAGCGCAGCGTGCGCGGGCTGATGCCCAGTTTGTTGGCCACCTTCACACGGCTGCCATCAAACTCCATCAGCGCATCGAGAATCATCTTGTACTCCTGCTTTTTGAGCTTGGAGTTTAAAGACGCATTGTCATCATCCGTCTTGAGCAGGTTGTTGCTCTGCGTGCCGACCACCGACAACGCTGCCGCATTGGCCGCGTTCATCACGCGCGCAAAGTCACCTGGCGACAGAGGCGTCACCAATGGGTTTTGCCCACCTATCGCCGCTGCTGCCATAGCGGCCGCTGCTGCCGCCATATTGGCTACCGCCTGCTCATGGGTGCTGGCACTTGCTTGTGGCTGAGGCGCACTCTGAATATAAGTCGTACCCGCTGGCACCCCAGGGACGCCCATTACCGGCATACTCATCGCGCCCATACCAGGCAGCGTTGGTACCATACCAATATTAGGCGCGCCGCCACTCAAGACATGCGACATGTCCACCGAGTGGTCAATCTCAGAAGTCACCTCGGTGCTGCTCTTGGCCTTATCTGCGGCTTTGTTATCTTCAAGCGGAGCGTAAGCCTGAGCCTCAGTACCATCTGGCGGTAGCGCGTGACGGCCCCCCGCTGGCGTCTGTGTTGGCAGTGGTCGACGGCCCGCTGGCGGCGTCGTGGCAGACGCTGCGGCAGACGCAGCAGGGGCCTGTGGCGTCACTGGAGCCGTTGGTGCGACCGGAGCGTGGGCACCTCCCGTTGCGCCCTGCGGCGCGGCGTGCTGTGCCACGCCATGGGATCCCGAGACAGGGGCACTACCAGAGTGTGCGCCTACAGCAGCAGGACGCACAGGCATCTGTGGCCGTGGTGGTACCTGCGGGCGTGGTGGCACTGCTACCCCCGCAGGCATCTGCGGTAGCTGTGGTGCTACAGGAGCTGCCGCTGCCGCAGAGGTTCCTTGGACGCTGGCAGCGGCTGGGGCCGTGGCTGAGGTCGTCTGGCTAGATGCAGGAGATTGTGGAGCCACAGGCATCTGTGGCGCGGTCGGCAGCTGCGTCACGTGCGAGACATAAGCCGAGGAGGTTGGGGTTGGTGGCACCGGCGGCGTTGGAGGCACCGGTGGGGCTGGTGGCATCTGCACAAAGGCATTACCCGCAGCCTGTGGGTAGCCCTGCTGCATGCCTTGCATGCTTTGCATTCCCTGCTGCATACCCTGCATGCCTTGACCTGCAGGCACGCCTGCACCATAGGCCATCATGCCTTGGGGCTGCTGAGGCTGCTGCGCTTGCTGCCCGTAAGGCGCCATCTGCACGTCGTCAGGTAAGACGCCTGGTGGCAGCGGCGCGCGATTGACGCGCTTACGCTCGTCATCATGGTATGAGGCCGACTGATTGACCACCGGATTGAAGCTATCGCTATTGGCATCCAGCACGAGGTCAGCCACCTGAATGGCATCACCATTACAGAGAATGAGCGCACGCTGCATCACATTCTCCAGCTCACGCACGTTGCCAGGCCAGCCATAATTGTAAAGGGTGTCCTGTGCCTCTTTGGTCAGCTCCGGAATGGTGTGACCAATGGTCACCGAGTAGCGCTGTAAGAAGAAGTTTGCTAAAGGCAGGATGTCGCCTTTGCGCTTGTTAAGAGGCAGCCAGCGTAATGGGAAGACATTTAAGCGGTAGTACAAGTCCTCTCTGAACTTGCGCTCATACACCGCCTGCTTTAAGTCACGATTCGAGGTCGCGATGACGCGCACATCAAGCTGAATGGTCTTTTGGCTACCTAAGCGCTCCACTTCGCGCTCTTGTAACACACGTAAGAGCTTAGCTTGCAGGCCCAAATCCATCTCGGTGATTTCATCAAGCAGGATAGTACCGCCATTAGCTTGCTCAAACTTACCAGGACAGGCTTGGAAAGCGCCGGTGAACGCACCCTTTTCATAACCAAAGAGAGTCGCTTCCAGCATGGTGTCAGGGATAGCGGCGCAGTTAATGGCCACAAAAGGCTTCTCCGCGCGGCTCGAATTCTCGTGCACGTAACGGGACAGCACTTCCTTACCGGAGCCTGATGGGCCGGTGATCATCACCGTAGCATCAGTCTTTGCGACCTTTAAGGCCATCTGTAAGAGCTCGCCGGTGCTCTGATCGGCCCAAATAGGCTCGCCTTTGGAGATGCGTCTTACTGGTGTATAGCGTGACACCTGAGCTAAGAGCACCTCAGGGGCAAAAGGCTTAGCGAGGTAGTTAATGGCACCCTCGCGCATGGCTTTGACGGCGCCATCAATATTGGCGTAGGCCGTCATTAAGAGCACAGGAATATGCGGGTACTTATCGTGGATGCTGCGCAGCAGGGTATGACCGTCCATACCCTCCATTTGGATATCGGCGATGACCATATCCACTGGGCGCCGTTGCAACGAGGCCAGAGCTTGAGCGCCGTTACCTGCTTGATAGCAGGTATAACCGGTTAAAGCTAAGGTATCGACAATGGCCTCGCGCAATTGCATGTCATCATCAACCACCAGAATCTTGCTTGGATTTGGTTTACGTGATTTCTTTTGCAAGAGTTTGTCCCCACGCAACAAAAAATTCCTGTCTCCGCGCTGGCAAGACCAGACGAGAGCAAAAGTGCCAGCTTCAGAGCAGAAAAAGCCCACTTAGCGCAGGTAACACCACCTACGGTAAGCTGCTTTTCACTGTCACCACCACCGAAGAAGGCTGCTAAAACCAAGGGTGGCTGTTACCGCGAAATTCAATGGAGCTGTGCCGCTTGGCTACAAAAGTAGCAGTACAGAGTGTCTTATGTGCTAGCACTGCGCCAGCTTACGGACACGGCCTGTACACGGCATCTGACGCCACTTTTAGGAAAGAGTGAGCTCATAAGTGACGGCTGTAATGGTGTGTGGTTGCAACGTCCCACCTCGAGATAAAAGGTGCAAGCGAGCCTGAGCCTATCTTGAGATGGGCCTGCATGCGTGCCCTAAATTCCGTCATTTATTGAGTCAGTCGTTCCTTGGCGTCATGTAATCTTGATCTTTAAGATGCAGCCTTACGAGCGCTGTGGCCCATGCGCTTTGCCTCGACCCCGTGTGGAGACTTTAGGCGGTTTGATCTCGATGTCGACCTCTCTAAAGCCAAATTGCTCCGAGGGCACGGTCTCGTAAGCTTGCGCTGGGCTCTGGTTTTTTGCATGCGCCTTACGCACAGCGCGGTGATGTGGACTTACTTTGTCCTTAGCGCCGCTACCCTGCTGCTTGCCTGGCATACGGGTATCACCCGCCATACGGGCATCCCCCGCCATGTGAGCATCGCGGCTTAAGCGCATGCTGCTTAAAAGCTCTTGTTCCTGCTCAGAGGTGACAGCAGTTTCACCTACAGCAGCACTGCCCAGCTGATGGCTCTGGGCATAATGCGCAAAAGCCTGCAAGGTAGCTTGATTTGCCGAGAGGGCCTCTTGCTTAGAGACCTGCTCTGCCGTTGGGGGCAAATTGCGCATGGACTGCGGCACAAAAGTAAGATCACTCACGCTATTGGCCGTGGTCTGCGGCGTGTGCGGCGCTAGCGGTGCACTCATGTACGGCGCAGAAGGAGCAGACGGCGCTGCTGCTACCGCTGCAGTGGCGGTGGCAGCTGCTTCTGCAGCTTCTGCTACAGCTGCCGCTTGGGCCCGCTGCTCTTGGGTCGCGGCCAGAAAATGCTCCAGCGTCAGTTCCTCAGTTAAGGCCTCAGGGCGTGCACTGGCACTGGAACTAACACTAGCAGTGACATGCACGGTGTCAGTAGCGCTTATGGCATTAGCATCACTTAGAACATCAGTGGCGCTGTCTCCCTCAGCTGTGCGAGCGTCAGTAACGCTAAAGGCGTCAGGAGAAGCGCTGGCTGGAACCAGAGTAGTAGCCTCTGAAACCACCTCTGGAGCGCCATCCTGAGAGGACGCTAAGTACGCATTCAGGCTCTGCGGCGCCACCTCCTGACTTGGGCGTGGCGCTGGCTCTAAGCTCAGCTTAGCGGCAGGGTCAGACGCGCTGCGGCCTAATTTTACCGCATCCGCCTCGGTGCCGGTGTTGTACGTACTCTCGGCCCTACTCTCTGCCGTCGCAGCTTTATCTGGTACAGCACTGGGTGTGTCTTCTGCTACAGACTGTGGCGGCTCTGGCTCTTGAGCGTGCTGCGACGTCGGCTCAGACATGCTCTGTGACACAGGCAGGCTTTGCGGCTCTGGCATGCTCTGCGGCACAGGCATGCTCTGTGGCTCTTGCTCTGGCTCTAAGCGCGGCGCTGGAGACGCGGCAGGCGTCTCAGATACTGTGGTTGCGCCGGAACTGTTGACGCTGCTCAGCGTACCTAAGGCAGCGGTGGCCAGCAATTGCTTATTCTGCGCTTGCACCACAGCGTTTACCGCCGCATTTACTGGTGCTGGGGTCGCAGTCGATTGTGGCTGATAGCGCGGAATCGAGATCGTAAAGACCGTGGTAAAAGGCTCAGGCCACGCAGTCAGCGTCAAGAGGCCCTGATGCACCTTTGTCACGGCCGAAACCACGGCTAAGCCTAAGCCAGTACCGGAGCTTTTAGAGGTAAAGAACGGCTCAAAGATCTTAGTTTTCAGCTCTTCAGGGATGGTAGGGCCGTCATTAGCCACGCTAAAGACCACCCGATCCCCCTCCCTATCGACTTTAAAGGCAATTTGCTTAGCCCCTGCTTCTACAGCGTTAGCAATGAGGTTACATAAGGCGCTATTTAAAGCGACAGGATTACCTAAGATGGGGAGCTTAACCGCTGGATCATAGACGGTGAGCAGGTGTGCCTGACTGCGCTCAAGTAAAGCTGTGACGTTATTGACCACAGGGGCAATGAGCTCGGTGGCATCCATTTCACTCACGGTTTGCTCATTGGAGCGAGCAAACATGAGGATATCGCTGATTTGTGCTTCTAAGGCCTCTAAACGGCTCATCAGCTTTTGCTGAAAGCGCTGCCGCATCTCAGGGGCGAGATCATCATTGGCAAGGTTCGAGGCGTAGAGCAGTGCCGCTGACAGCGGGGTACGAATCTGGTGAGCTAAGCTTGCGGCCATGCGTCCTAAAGAAGAGAGACGCTCCATATGGGACAACTTCTCTTGCAGCAGACGCGTCTCGGTAAGATCGGTCATCTGCACCAATTGGCCGTGAGCTAAAGGAATGGTAGCCACTTGTAAGCGGCGGCCGTCGCGGGTAGAAATCTGGTGGCCATCGTCGTTACGCGGGCGAAACACTTGGGAGATCACTTCGACCCAGTGCTCTCCTGTAAGGTGGTCACTGCCCATAAGCTTAAGGGCGCTGTCATTGGCGTGGGTGATGATGCCGTGATCATCAATAATCAAGATGGCCGCAGGGATTTTGGTAAACACCTCAGCCATTAAGGCTAAATCGTTATTTTGCTGCGGGGTGCTCATAAATGATCTCTTGCTCAGGAACAAGTGAGCGTCTCTTGGAGGCGGGGCAACATCACAGGGAAAGCTGGGAAAGCCGCAAAAGCTGAGCGCCAAAGAGCGCCGTAAGGTCTCACTATAGCACGCTTTTGCGGTAATACAGTGGCAAGGCGAGTCTAGGTGCAAAATCAAGGTTGGCACTTAGGAAGGAGTAATCTCATAAATGACGGAAGATGGGCTGTGTGCTGGCACGGTCCCCCACCTCGAGATGAATGGTGTAGGAGAGTCTAAGACTACCTGAGGACGGTTCACTAAGATTCCCCTAAAGCCCGTCTTCTATGAAGCAAGTAACGACTGACTTAATAAATGACGGAATTTAGGGCCCGCATGCAGGCACATCTCAAGATAGGCTCAGGCTCGCTTGCACCTTTTATCTCGAGGTAGGACATTGCAGCCCCGCACCACTACATCCGTCACTTATTAGCTCACTCTTTCCTAAGTTGTTCCCTTGAGCCATAAGGGGACGTGGTGGTAGTGATGGTGGTGGTAGTGGTAGTGATGGTGGTAGTGGTGATAGTGGTGATGGTAGTGGTTGTGGTGGTAATGGTGATGTGCGCTCTGCTTCTCCACAAACAAAAGAGGACGTGTTCCCCATGTGTAAGCAGAGCTAACTGGCCATGAACCTACCTTAGAGATACGTCGTGGTAGCAACGCGTGGTGATCCATATCAGGTTGCTGCAGCAATGGTCTTAACCCCACCGCAAAGACCTATTTTAAGCCCATAACCCAAGGGAAAACGCTCGCAAACAAAAAGCCCCCGTCACCTTAGAGCACCGCCGCACTCCAAGATAACAGGGGCCTTTTCTCTGTGGGCTTTGCCCACACCATGCAGGGCGCTACCCTGCACTGCTGCAAGGAACTAAAAGTCCCTTGAATGAGGATGAGAATCTAAGGATCTCAAGCCTTTGAGATCAATAGCAGTCTTAGCCTAAGTTGCGGCGCGCGTTTCTAAAGAGGCGCATCCATGGGCTAAACTCACCCATATCATCAGGGTGATAGGAGTTAGCCACCGTGCGCACAATACGCTCTGGGTGCGGCATCATAATGGTAAAGCGGCCATCAGGAGTCGTCACCGCCGTAATACCATGAGGCGAGCCATTAGGGTTTAAAGGATAGCGCTCCGTCACCTCACCATAGTGGTCGATGTAGCGTAAAGCCACTAAGTTCGCATCCTCTAACGCTTGTAACTGATCAGCCGTGGCAAACTCCGCGCGGCCCTCACCATGCGAGACCACGATCGGCATCTGCGAGCCTTGCATGCCTTGGTAGAAGAGCGATGGGCTCTCTTGCACCTGCACTTCCACAAAGCGCGCCTCAAAACGCTCAGACTTATTGGTCACAAAACGTGGCCACAGCTCCGCACCTGGAATAATGCTACGCAGCGTCGCCATCATCTGGCAGCCATTGCACACGCCTAAAGCAAAGGTATCCTTACGCGCAAAGAACTGCGTAAACTCGCTCTTGGCACGCTCGTTAAAGAGAATGCTCTTCGCCCAGCCTTCACCTGCACCTAAGACGTCACCATAGGAGAAGCCACCGCAAGCGGCAAAGCCCATAAAGTTCGAGAGGCTGACAGAGCCGTCGAGGATCTGCGACATGTGCACATCCACCGCGCTAAAGCCCGCACGGGTAAAGGAGTGAGCCATTTCCGCCTGCGAGTTCACGCCCTGCTCACGTAAGATCGCCACCTTAGGAGCAGCACCGGCATTGATAAATGGCGCCGCCACATCCTCATTGACATCAAAGGTCAGCTTGTAGAACAGGCCTGGATCCTTGTCATCAGCCTTGTCTTCAAACTCCTGACGGGCGCACTCTGGGTTATCACGCAGCGCTTGCATGCGGTAAGTGGTTTCAGCCCAAATGGTTCTAAAGTGCGTGCGCGTCTCGTTAATCACGTCCTGACCATTGCGGGTAAAGACGATGCGATCGTCATCACGCAGCGTACCAATCACAAAGGAGATATTGGCTAAGCCGTGACCGGAGAGGATGTTGAGCACCTTCTCTTGCTGGTCAGCAGCAACTTGCAGCACCACACCGAGCTCTTCGGCAAAGAGGGCGCCTAAGTTATCCGTACCCAGCTGATCTAAGGTAACCTCAACACCAGTGTGACCAGCAAAGGCCATTTCCGCTACGGTGGTGAATAAGCCACCATCGGAGACGTCGTGGTAGGCCATGATTAAGTCGTTCTTGTTTAAGAACTGCACCGCATCAAAGAGGCCCTTTAAACGCTGTGGGTGGTCGAGGTTAGCGCTGGTGTGACCTAATTGACGATACACCTGAGCTAAGGCCGAGCCACCTAAGCGGCACTGACGCTCACCTAAGTCGACGTAGATTAAGACGGTATCGCCCTTATCAGTACGCAGCTGTGGCGTTAAGGTCTTACGCACATCCTCGCAGCGGGCAAAGGCGGAGATGATCAGCGACATTGGCGCAATGACACTGCGCTCAGCGCCGTTCTCTTGCCACGAGGTCTTCATCGACATCGAGTCTTTGCCCACTGGGACGGTTAAACCGAGCTCTGGGCACAACTCCATGCCTAAGGTCTTCACGGCGTCAAATAAGCCCGCATCCTCACCTGGGTGGTTGTTAGCAGCCATCCAGTTAGCCGAGAGCTTCACACGGTTTAAGTCACCAATGTAAGCGGCAGCGATGTTGGTGATAGCCTCACCTACAGCTAAACGCACCGAAGCCTTTTGATCTAACAGCGCCACTGGGGTGCGCTCACCCATAGCACCCGCCTCACCGTGGAAGGTGTCATACGAGGCTGTGGTCACAGCCACGTCAGCAACTGGCACCTGCCATGGGCCGACCATTTGGTCACGTGCCACTAAGCCCGTCACCGAGCGGTCACCGATGGTGATTAAGAAGGTCTTCTCGGCCACAGTTGGTAAGGCTAAGACGCGCTCTGCCGCCTCAGTTGGGTTGATCCCCTCACCGTTAAACTCTGGGCTCTGCTGGGTCTTGTGCTCGACCTTCTTAAACATGCGTGGTGGCTTGCCTAAGAGGATATCCAGAGGCAGGTCGATTGGGCAGTTATCGAAGTGGCTATCGTGTAAGACCACACGGCGCTCGGCAGTAGCCTCACCGATCACAGCATATTGCGCACGCTCGCGCTTGCAGAAAGCCTCAAAGACAGGGAACTTATCCGCAGCCACGGCTAAGACGTAACGCTCTTGCGACTCGTTACACCAGATTTGCAGTGGCGACATGCCTGGCTCATCGTTAGGGATAGCACGCAGCTCAAAGCGGCCACCGACACCACCGTCAGAGACTAACTCTGGCATGGCGTTGGAGAGGCCACCGGCACCCACATCATGGATAAACATGATTGGGTTTTCGGCACCTAACTGCCAGCAGGCGTCGATCACTTCTTGACAGCGACGCTGCATTTCTGGGTTACCACGCTGCACTGAGGCAAAATCGAGCTCAGCAGTGGACTGACCAGAATTCATCGATGAGGCGGCACCACCACCTAAACCGATGTCCATGGCGGGGCCCCCTAAGACGATAAGCTTGGCACCTGGATCGATGTGATCCTTATTGATGTGCTCACGGCGGATGTTACCCCAACCACCGGCTAACATGATTGGCTTGTGGTAACCACGAATCTCGGTGCCGTTGAAGCTTGAGACCTGCTCTTCGTAAGTACGGAAGTAACCACAGAGGTTTGGACGGCCAAACTCGTTATTGAACGAAGCGGCGCCTAATGGGCCCTCGATCATGATGTCCAGAGCGGAGGCGATGCGATCTGGCTTACCAAAGTCCTGCTCCCATGGCTGTAAGTAGCCTGGGATCTTGAGGTTAGAGACGCTAAAGCCGCAGATACCTGCCTTTGGCTTAGAGCCGATACCGGTAGCGCCCTCATCACGGATTTCGCCGCCAGAGCCGGTGGCGGCGCCAGGGAATGGGGAGATCGCGGTTGGGTGGTTGTGAGTCTCAACCTTCATCAGGATCGGCATGTCTTCCTGATGGAAATTCCACTCACGGGATGGGTTGTCCGCATAGAAGCGACCGGCCATGGAGCCTTCCATTACGGCGGCGTTATCTTTGTAAGCGGAGAGGACGTAATCTGGGGTAGCGGTAAAGGTGTTACGCACCATACCAAAGAGGGACTGGTCTTGCTCGACGCCGTCGATTTCCCACTTAGCATTAAAGACCTTATGGCGGCAGTGCTCGGAGTTCATCTGAGCGAACATGTAGAGCTCAATGTCGCTAGGGTCACGGCCTAAGGAGGCAAAGGAAGAGAGCAGATAGTCCATCTCATCTGAAGAGAGGGCTAAGCCCAGCTCGACGTTGGCTTTTTCTAAAGCCTCTTTACCGCCGGTGGTCAGAGGAATGACTTTAAATGGGGCTGGCTCTTGAGCGGCAAATAGAGCGGCAGCCTCATCCATATTGGTGAGCACCACCTGCATCATGCGGTCGTGGATTAAGGAGGCGATAATTGCGCGCTCTGGGGCGGTAAAGGCATCGCTGGTAGCAGGCTTGACGTAATAGGCAATACCGCGCTCTAAGCGATGGATAGAGGTGAGACCGCAATTGTGAGCGATATCGGTAGCTTTAGAGGCCCATGGGGAGATGGTACCGATACGAGGGATGACAAAGAAGAGCTCGCCTTGGTCGTGGTGAGCGACGTCGACAGGGCCGTAAGTTAGGATTTTGGCTAAGACCTCTTTTTGCTCAGTGGACAGAGGCGCAGAGCAATCGACGAGGTGGATATACTCCGTGCTGATAGCAGCGACGTTTACACCGGCGTTACGCAGAGATGAGAGCAATTTCTCGATCTTGTAAGCGGATAAAGCCGAGGAGCCACGCAAAATTTCCATAACACACAAGTCCTGCAGAAGGCGGCCAAAGAAAAGATGCGATATTTTAGCAGAATACGGCAGATATGCCCAAACTGAGGGGGCGTGCAGGAAGAGATTGCATGTACAGAGAAAGAGGCGTGATGGCTAAATGGTTGGTGCCTACAGTTACGTGGTGCGCTTACAGCGCCCGCCCCTAACAGAGCCTTGCTCTGCACCTGAGACACTCTTATGGACGGTAACCTCTTGCAGAGCTCTCATCGCTGCTTCTGCTTCTGCATCTGCTAAAGATCCCAACGCAGTTCAGTAGCATGAGTTGATAGAGATCACACTTTCTAGGGGTAGTTTGCGGACGCTCACCCATGGTGAGGCGTCTGCCGGTACTGCCAATGATACTGATAGAATCAAGGCTGGAGCTACGCTCCTATCGATTTTTCCTTTTGAGCACCTTACCGCTGGCCAACGGTAAAAATGTGATCTACATCCACTCATGCAACTGAACTAATCCCAACGCTTTTCTGCTACCATCCCTAAACAAGCTGCATCTACTGCAAAGCAGCCCTTTTATCCGCTATCCACAACCTTGCACTGGAGACGGCGCTTTTCCCAAAGTGATCTTGGGGCTATCGGCGTCGGTTTTTTCATGAAAATTCTGCTGACCGGTGGTACCGGCGCCTTAGGACAATACCTCTCGGGCTACTTGGCTACCCACTTAGACTGTACGGTTTACATCACCTCACGTAAGCCACGGCAATACGCACGACCTAACATCGTTGCGCTTACCACCAATGCCATGAACTACCCTGAGTTCATCAAGCTTCTACAGGAGCAGCACTTCGATCTGTGTATCGACTTCATGATCCACCCCAACGTGCCCGCCTTTGCTGAGCTCAGTGCCCAGATCCTGCCCCTTGTCGGTCACTATATCTTCCTCTCGTCATCACGTGCCTACGCCGATTGCGCTGACCTCATCACGGAAGATAAGCCGCTGCTGGCGGATGTCTACAATGATCCCGCCTACCAAAGCTCCAATGACTACTCGTGGTACAAGGGCAAAGAAGAGCACGTTCTGCAACAGGGTAAGCACAGCAACTTCACCATTATCCGCCCTTGTATTCACTTTGCCTCCCGCCGCTTTCAGCTGTGCACTTTAGAAGCAAGCGTGCTGCTGCCGAGCATCTTCTTTAGCAAGCCGGTAGTAATTCCCACTGAGTGCCTTAAGAAGACTGCTCCATGGGCATGGTCGGGTAACAGTGCTTCGCAGATTGGCGCCATTGTCGCTAACCTCGACCACTGCCGCCGCGAGGTCTTTAACATTGGCTGGAGCGAGCATTTAACATGGGAGCAAGTGGCACAGCTCTACGCTCAACTTGCTGGCCTATCGGTAATTGCAGTACCAACAGAGCTACTAAAGCGCGAGCTTTACGGCATGGGCCCAGTATGGCAGCTTGAATTAGACCGCTTACTTGACCGCCGTTACTCCTGTGCCAAGGTCTTATCCTTACAAGGCGCGCCTGATCCAAAGACCTTTGCGAGCACCGCTGAGGCGCTGAAGCTTGAGCTTAACCATGCGTCACGCCTCACGCGAGAGATTCCTCTGGATGCAGGCTACCTCTACGCCATTGAACGCCTCGTAGCCAAGCTGCAACGCCGTGCTTAAGCCATGCTTAAGCCACGCTACAATCACGCTACGGTCACGCTACTGCCACCATGCTTTGCACTTACCGCCATGCAGCCTTAAGGTGCTTTAAGTTAGCAGTGGCGGTAATGGGTCACAGCCTGCTATTGCTGCTGTTGTAGCAGCAGCTGCCGCTGTTGCGCGCACTTAGGCAAACTTCAGATGCTGCATTAGCAGCTTGCTGTAAGCCTCGCGTTCTGCCGCATCTGTAGTCTGCACCTCCAAAAACACCGGCCGCTCAAAGTCCTGTGTGCACAGGTTGGTGATTTCCTTTTCCAAAGTAGGCACATCAGCAGCCTGCCGATAAACAAAGCCACAGCTCTTTGCCCAACCTTTAAAGCCACCAGCGCAGTGATTGGCCGCCGCCACCAGTGGCTCTACCTGCCCTTGAGCCTGCTTTAACAGGTTGTAATTCAAGCGGAACTCCTCACCACCACTGTTGTTGATGACAATGATGCGGAAGTTAGGGCCGATGTCGCGATTGCCGATCATATTCATGTCGTAGTAGAAAGCCAGATCGCCTGTCACCGCTAGCGTTAAGCGCTGCGGATCACTCCACGAGTGGCCCACAGCCGCAGATACGGCGCCATCAATGCCAAAGCCGCCGGTATTACACGAAACAGTCACGCCCAGCGCAAAATCAAAGCAATTGGCCATGCGATACGCATTCAGGATCGAGAAGTGTACCGAGCAAGGGCCCTGTAGCTTCTGCGCCAAACGCTCACAGACCAGCGGTGTACTCAAAGGCAATTTAGGCAGAACAACGCCTTCTCTTGCCTTAGCAATACGCCCAAAGTAAGTGCTATCGCAAGGGAATTCCGGTAATTGCAGCATGCGCGCAAAGAACTCTGTCTCGCTCATGGCAAACATGACCTGAGGAATGCGGTGCTGACGGCAGTGATACTTACCATCTGAGGGTAACAGCATGGTGTTAGCCTGTTGAAAGATCACATCAGCAAGGTAGTCAGCGCAAATACCGCCCAGATCCAAGATCACATGCGGCAACAGCGACGCATGCAAAGGCAAGAGCGCACTGAACACCGTAGTCAGCACTCTATTGGGGCCGTTATAGTTAGAGTTGTGCTCACACAGTACAGGGATGCCGTGTTTTTCGACGAATTGCCCGATCAGTTCCAGAGTCTGTGGCGCAAAGCGGGGATGCGCACCAATGAAGAGGGCAAAGTTTCTGTCCTTGAGGGAGCGCCAATCCACACGTCCTAATTCCGTGGCGTTAAGACAGACAGTAGCGCTGAAATCTTGTGGTAAGGTGCGGTCTTGTAATGTCGGCCAGTCACAGACGCTGGGGACATTAATGTGTACCGGCAAACGTTGATACTTGGCGGTAATCAGGGCTTCATTAATGCGCTCTTGGCAGATAATGCGATCTACAGAGGTCTTAATGACCGGCAGCTCCACATGCAGATAAGCACAATCACGCGGGCCGACACTGCGATCGATATGCTGCGGCGACAGCGCTAAAGCAGAGCCGAATGGATTGTAAAAGGTGATCGCAATAACAGGGATGCGCCGGTAATAGCACTCGGTCAGCGCTGAGAGGTAATTGCGGCTGGCGGTTGCTTCTGTACAGGTAATGAGCACCGGCTCACCACACTCATCCGCCCATCCTGAGGCGGCATATGCCGCTGAGCGCTCATCCACCACACTCTTGCAAGTAAAGAAAGGGTTCTGCTGTAAAAGCAGATTGAAGTAGGCGTTCTGCATACCAGGACTGGCGACCAAACGCTTAATGCCAAAGGCTTGCAGCATTGCCGCTAAGTAGTGAACAACAGTCATCTGCATGGGGAAATCCTTGAGGTGAGTTTAGATGGTGGCAATAAGGAAAGAGTGATCTCATCAGTGACAGCGGTATGGCTGCGCGATAGCAACGCCACCTACCTCGAGATGCATGGTGCAGGTGAGCTTGAGCCTATCTGCAGCCGTAGCAGTTGGCAGTCCTGACCCTTTGCTCTACATGCCGTCAACAACGAGTATTAAGTCAGCTGCTTCTCTCTCCCTGTGATGAGTCCAAGGCAAGGCCAAGCCAAGGACTAAGCAGCGACTTATGCCTTTGCTTATGCCTTAGCTACCTTGCTAACTTGCTACCTTAGCTGGGCTTAGCTTGCCGTGTAGCCAAAACCGTATTCACAGCAGCTACAGTGCTTTGTTGTTGCTGCAAAGTGGAGAAAAAGAGCTGGCGCTCAGTAGGCTCGTGAGCGGAGGCGTGCAACGCGTAATTGGACTGCAATACTGTTGCAGCAGGTACCTCGTGGCCATAGCGAATGTGGTTGCACAAGGAGTTAAAGAGCTGCACACCCCGAGGCGAATTAACCACGACCATACTGGTGCCACGGAGTGCATACGGGAACTTTGGTACCAGCTGCTCAATACCCCAGAAGTCACCTAAACTCAGGTCGGACGGTCGATTGAGGTTGGTGTAAGGACAGTGATAGCAGCTTGGCCGTAGGCTCCAACTTTGGCTATAGGCCACATAAAAGTGGTTTTGCGCTGCTGGTTGTACCAAGCGCTTGGCTTCACCTTGGACTACCACCACAGGCTGTGTCCAGTTCTTCGTTTGCGGGTGAGGCACCCTAAAGTTAAGGGCCCTAATCGCCCCTAGCTCTGCCGCCGCATCATGGAGATAGCACTTAAAGCTCAGTGGCGATGGCACGCCATGGCAGACTAAATCCACTGTAAAAAGTCGTGCTTTAACCTCGGCAGGTTGCGTGGAGCACAGGGCCTTTACACCTGCCACTTCGCAAGGGGTACCGATAAAGAGCACCTTTTGCCCTTGCTTAAGCAACTCTAAGGTTTGCGCCATTATCTCGTGCTTATTGCTCTGTACGTACTTAGAGCCGCAAAACTGCACCACTTCCTCTACAGTGCGCGCGATGACGTGCTCGGCTTCTTGGGTTTGCGCATTGAAGCGACAACCGACTACCACCCCACCTGCACGGACAAAGCGGTGCGCTAAGACAAAGCCGACACCTGTGGTGCTCGAGCCATACAGCGCCTTGAAATCTGGCTTCAGATTCAGTGCAAGGTAGCGTTGCGTGAAACCAGCATGCTCCGTATGGCGCTGCTGTGTCCCTTGCGCATTAAGACCTTTGGCTCTCACGGCCTGCGCTAACTTTGCCGGAGCAAACTGCCTTTTCAGCACAGGGCAGTGCTGAGAGCACTGGCCACAATGAGTGCACTTAGCCTCATCGATCACCGGCTCTAAAAAGCCCTCGCTGTTAGGCTGCATGCTAAGAGCGTGGTCAGAACACAGGGCTACGCACGCACTACAACCCGTGCATTGCTGCGCAGCTACAACAGCGGAGATGTTGGCTGCAGACAGCTGTTGCTGCTGTTGTTGCACCTGCCGCTTCTGCTGTTTATGCTGTGGTTGCAGCTTTTGCTGTTGCCGCCGTTGCTGACGCTTGTGCTGTTGCTTGTGCTTCTTGCTCATGACCTAATCCTCCACAACCTGACGTAAAAGCTGCAGCGAAGGCTCACGTAAAGCGGCTATGCCACTGTTATAACCTGCTGCCAGCTCGCGATTACGCGCTGTGAGCTCCTCACTGCTCTTACCTTGCAGCTCAGAGATCAAGACGTCTTTGATCCCAAAGACATCCTGCAGCATGGCAAGACGCGGATCGCAGCCATTACGGTAGAAGTACGAGAATGGGGTATTGAAGATCAGAGAGAAGACCACACCATGGAAGGAGTTGGTGAGCACCAACTGCGCATGCGCCACAAAGTTCACAAACTCATAGGGCGCAGTCACAAAGCGTGACTGCCAGCGTAAGTGCAAGCGCTGCATGGTCTGCGCAATACGCGGAGTTGAGACCGTCTCACAAGGGGAGATGTCAAGCACTACCAAGTTAGGCTGGTGCGTCTGCTCGCGATAGCGGGCAATCAGCTCTAACGCCGCAATCACATCGTCTTCTTGCGTACCGTAGAAGGTGCTAAAGCTGTAGTACAGGATGTAAGGCTCGTTCTTGACCATAGGCTCAGCGGTCATGACGTGATAGTCAGCGCGGTCAAGAAGAAAGGAGGGGTCTAAGGCCGTAGTTACCGGCCCCAAAGATGGGGAAAGGTGACAGGAGTTTTGCAGGGTGTCGAGCCATGTTGGCTCACGCAGGCTAATAAGACGGAATTGCTGCCAGCCCTTTACCATGAAATCGCGGTAACGCGCAAAGGCTGGATCGCTCGGCAGTGAGGTGCCAAAGCTCGCTGCATAGGCGTAATATCTACAGGCTACCCCCCCCCTAGATACAGAGAAAGGTGCTAAAAACCCGAAAAACTCCGGCTTGAGCTCAAAACCGTTGGCAAAGCACCAGACCCAATCGGAGCCGACCACGTATTTCATGTTAAGGCCCTGCTCTACCGAGCTCTTTTGGTCTGTGACGTTGCCTACAGTGGCACGTGGTACGCGCAGCACCATACTGCGGCAGAAGTGCTCAAAGCCGCGCTGACGCGTCATCATGATCTTAAAAGCCTCTAAGGCGCGCTTTTTATCAGCGTCGAGATCACCTGTAGGCTGGCTCATGGCGCGATTAGAGTGGCTGCGGCCTCCCAGATAGCACTCTAAAGGTTGGGTAGGCACTAAGCCGACAGCAATGGGCTCGCTAGCAGCGGGACGGGCAGCAACCTCCTTGCGCAGAGCAGTGATAAGAGCCCATGCTTGCAAGTGAGCGCCGTAATTATCGTTTTGCGTGTGGGCTAGCGTAAGCACGCCAATAGCTTGCACAATGACAGTCCTCCATTACGGTTAGTGGACACAGTAACAGGAAAAGGAAATGGTGCACAGCACTATGATCAGGTAACGCCTCAGTGGTGAGGTGGTAGTGGTAAGGGTAGTGGTGGTAGCAGTAGCAGCAGCAGCGGTAGCAAGAGCAGCTTATAGAGGTGCACAGCTCGTTACCACAGTGGCCAATACATGGGGCATAACAACAGGAGGCACTACCCGATCCCCAGCACTATCAGGAGCAGCCACCGCACAAGGCCAAGACCACTCTCAGCAGAGCTGCTTTGGCGTAAGTGCGCTCATAAGTGACGACTGCAAGCCTAAGTACGGGTAACGCCCATACCTCGAGATGAATGGTGCAGGCGAGCCTGAGCCTATCTCTATCTTAGGGGTGGTCACACCAGCTTGCCTTTATTCCGTCATCTCTGAAGTCAGTTGTTCCTTTGCCTTGTAGCCAGAGCTGCCTTGCCACATCACCACGATGCACAGCGCTATCTTAGCACGCACAGCTGTAGGTGCTGTTGCTGCTGCTCTTATGGCCAGAGACACCACGCACGTATGGGGCGGGCGCTGGTATTGTGCACACGCTCGGCGCTTATGCTGCCTGCTGGGGCGAGCGCTGTTACATGAGACGGATTAGAGCCACCGCCCCGATAATCAAGACCAAACCCAAGATCTGGGTGAGCTTAACGCGCCTCACCTCAACTTCCCACAGGCCAATGTGATCCATGAACATGGCACAGCACAGCTGCCCCGCCACACCTAAGGTCATAGTGGCACCAGCACCAATCAGAGGTACGAAGATAGCGGCAGCTACAATGTTGGTGGCGCCCATAAAGCCGCCAATAAAGATCCAATAGCGCCCCTGCACTTTGATCTTGAGGATGCGCAATGGTGATTGCCCACAGCAGATTGCCACAAGCAGCGCAATGACTGCGGTCACGACCATTGAGAGCAATGCGCACAGCAGCACCGAATCGAGCTTTACGCGAAAGATGGCGTTAATCGCGCCTTGAGTGGTCAGCAGCGAACCTGAGACACAGCCCACTAAGAACCACCCCACCGTCGCTAAGGAGATCTTAGAGCCATGCTTGTGCAGGTAGCTCGGCAAGTTGAGCGCAATGGCCAAGCCGATCAGCATCAGCGCCAGAGCAAAGAGACGGCCCACACCAAACTGATGCACCGGTAAGTTAAAAAAGCCACAGGCATCAAAGACTAAGCCCGAGACCATCATGCCGGTCATGGTCGAAAGCGAGGTGCCGAGCATGCCGATGTTGGCGCTCAGCAGAATCGCTACGATTAAGATGATCACCCCTAAGGGGCCCGACAAATACAACCACCACTCAAGGCTCAGTAAGTAATCAAGTGGGCGGTAAAAGCTCTCTCCCGTGACCACCATTAGCACCGTGAGGATGATGGCACCGATACTACAGTTGATGCAGGAGGCCAGAAAAGGCGAGCGCAGCTGACGCCTAAGATTACCGTTAGCAGCCGTCTGTAATGGAATCACAAAGCCCGTGATAAAGGCCAGAGCAAGCAGTACAAACATGACTCTTCCCCCTAACTAAATGCGGGGGCTATTTTATCCCATCTGTCCTGAGCGGTATAGCCAAACCGTGAGTTAGCCGTGGGAGATCTTAAGCACGTAGCGGTAGCCTTCCTTTACTACGGACGCCGCCTGTAGCCTCAATTACAAGTACAAGCCGCTCACCGCCAATATAGGCATCTGGCACGTTGCACCATTAGCGTTGGGAAGTAACCTACTTAATAGCTGCTGGACTTTAGGGGCATCAAGGGCAATGTCCTAAGATAGGATTAGACTCACCTGCACCATTAAGCTCGAGGTGAGGTGGCCTTGCCATCATCATCATCATCCCCTCTTCCGTCATGTATGAGATCACTCATTCCCTGCCACATCAGACGCTTAAACATACCCCACTTTAACCACGCCTCTCACTCCGCCTCACCGTCCTGCTCTTTTTAGTCACACTTAGCCCAAAAATGGTTTTAGGTAACAATTTTCATAAAAAACAGCCTGCGTAATGTGAGCATTGTTGCAAAACAGACCTCTGCACTTAGGCAGAACCGCCTTAGACCGGTAATATGAACAAAGCCCTTATAAAGGGCAATGTAAACGTTATCACCAAAGTCGCGGCTTAGCTCTGCTATGAGCACAGCATCCTCAAATTGAGGCACATATAGGTAGGATGTCACTGTAGCCGCCACTTGATTATTACGCACCTGCCCCACGGCTTAGGTTGCGCGCTATGTTGGGAAATCAAGCGATGTCAGAGCTTAAATACACCCGAGGAGTGCTCGAGAAACGCAACGATATCTGGGGTTGGTGCTTCGTCGCCCTCGCTACCATCCTCATCATTGAGTTCGTCTTCTACCCAATGGTGCAGGCCTTTATCCTCTCCCTCTATGGTGGTACCGGTAATAACACCCACTTTGCCGGTCTCTATAACTACCAGCGCATGCTCGTAGACTCCACCTTTAAAAAGGCCCTCTTCAACACCTTTATCTACCTCATCATCCAAGTCCCGATCATGCTCTTCTTTGCGCTGGTCGTGGCTGTGATGCTCAATGATCGCAAGCTCAAGTTTAAGTCTTTCTTCCGCGTCGCTATCTTCCTGCCTTGCGTCACCTCGCTGGTGTCCTACTCCCTCATCATGAAGGCCATCTTCGCCAATAACGGTATGTTCAACGCCGTGATGCTCGACTTTGGCATCTTAGATGAGCCTATCAAGTGGGTCACCGATCCTTTCTGGGCTAAGGTGCTCATCATCATCTCCATTACATGGCGCTGGATCGGCTATAACATGGTCTTCTACTTAGCTGGTCTCCAGAATATCGAGCCATCGGTGTATGAGGCCGCCGATATCGATGGTGCGGGCCCTGTAAAGAAGTTCTTTACCATCACCGTTCCCCTGCTGAAGCCAATCATCCTCTTTACCACCATCACCTCCACCATTGGTACCTTGCAGCTCTTTGATGAAGTGCAAAACATCACTAACGGTGGACCTGCCAACGGCACGGTAACCATATCGCAGTACATCTACAACCTGTGCTTTAAGTTCACACCAAACTTTGGTTATGCCTGCGCCGTTTCCTTTGTGGTGGTGCTGCTCATTGTGATTCTGTCTTTAATCCAGTTCCGCTTAGCCCGCGATAAGGACTAAAGCACCGAGGTGATTAACACCTAAAGTGGCTAACACCTAAAGCACGCTGTGCCTCCTAAGCCTAAGCGTTAGGGCGCAGCGCTCCTCAGAGCAGGCTTGCGTGGCTTGCACCACTACCACAACCACTACAAAGGTACTGGCCACGCTTCAACAGGATTGATCTCATGGCTATCAAACAGTCCAGCTTTAATCGCTATATGACGGTGCTGCGCTACGGCATCCTCATCGTTGCGACCTTTGTGTCGCTCTTCCCTTTCGTCTGGATGCTCATCGCCGCCACCAATAACACCGTGGCCATCAATGCCGGTTCCATGACCTTTGGTGACCAGCTCATGGTGAACTTAGGCAACCTCTTTAACCCAGACTTAGGTTTTGCCCGCGCCATTGTCAACTCTGCGCTGATCGCCCTTGTCACCACCGTCTGTGCGCTGACCGTGTCCTCAGCGGCAGGCTATGGCTTTGAAATCTTCCGCAGTAAAAAGCGCGACATCGTCTTTGGCATCCTCTTAGTATCGATGATGGTGCCATTTTGCGCCTTAATGATCCCTCTCTACCGCTTATTCGGTACCTTTGGCACCTTGGGTTTTGACGATGAGGGCAATCCATTAGCCCCATGGAAGTGGATGGGCCTCGATAGCTACTTTGCTGTGGTTATCCCGCTGGTGGCTACCGCCTTCTTAATCTTCCTCTTCCGCCAAAACACTAAGGCTTTCCCTAAGGACATCTTAGAAGCAGCACGTATCGACGGCCTCTCGGAGATTGCTATCTTCTTTAAGGTCTACTTCCCAGTGATGCGCCCAACCTATGCGGCGGCCGCCATTATCACCTTTATGGGCAGCTGGAATAACTTCCTGTGGCCACTGGTAGCTCTGCAATCGCCAGAGATGCGCACCGTACCACTGGTGCTGTCGAACATGGGCTCCTCCTATACCCCAGATTACGGCATGATCATGTGCGGCATCGTGTTCGCCACCTTGCCAACAGCAGCGATCTTCTTCCTGATGCAGAAGTACTTCGTCGCTGGTATGGTGGGCGCCGTCAAGTAGTAAGCCCCTGCACCGTCGCACGCGGCCTGTAGGCCATCACTACCACTCCCATCCCCCACTCCCATGATGCTATCAGGCGGCTTCAGAGCGACTGACTTAAGAGATGACGGATTTGTGGTCAGCATGCATCCCCCATCTCAAGGTGTAGCACGTTGCCATCACTTATGAGATGACTCCGTCCTTAACCCGCGCTACTTACGGCTAAACTCCTGAAAAGCACCGCCGTTACTCAAGTTTCCTCTTCTTACCCGAGCACTGTAAGTCACACGAACTATGGCAAGCATTTCCTTAAGACACATCGCCAAGGTCTACCCTGGCAACATCAGTGTGGTTAAAGACTTTAACCTCGAAATCCAAGACAAAGAATTCGTGGTCTTCGTCGGCCCATCCGGTTGCGGCAAATCCACTACTCTGCGCATGATTGCTGGCTTAGAAGACATCAGTGCCGGTGAGCTCTACATCGGTGAGCGCCTTGTCAACGACGTGGCACCAAAAGACCGCAACATCGCCATGGTGTTCCAAAACTACGCGCTCTACCCGCACATGACCGTGTACAAGAACATGGCCTATGGTCTGATGCAGCGTAAGATGCCAAAGGACGAGATTGACCGCCGCATTCGTGCCGCTGCGGAGATCTTAGGCATTACCCCTTACTTAGACCGTAAGCCAAAGGCCCTCTCTGGTGGCCAGCGTCAGCGTGTGGCTTTAGGCCGCGCCATGGTGCGTGATCCTGATGTGTTCTTATTAGACGAGCCTCTGTCTAACCTCGACGCCAAGCTGCGTACTACCATGCGCTCGGAGATTGCCAAGCTGCACAAGCGCTTAGGTACGACCTTTATCTACGTGACCCACGACCAGATCGAGGCCATGACCATGGGCGATCGCATTGTGGTCATGAAGGATGGCGACATCATGCAGGTGGACACCCCGCAGATGCTTTACGACCACCCTAACTCCAAGTTCGTGGCTGGCTTTATTGGCTCGCCACAGATGAACTTCCTTGAGGTGACCTTAGAGCGCGAGGCAACCTCTCCTACGGGCTTTACTTGCGTGCTGGATGACAAGCACCGCTTTAACGTGCTGCCACGTGAGAACATGCAAGACCTCGCGGCCTATGAGGGCAAAAAGGTCATTCTGGGCATTCGTCCAGAGCACATCTACACGGGACGTGCGATCCCAGGTGAGCAGGATACGGCTAACCTCAGCGCACTTATTGACCTCGTAGAGCCAATTGGTTCTGAGGTTTACCTCTTTATTGAGGTGCATGGCGACAAGCTCTGCGCTAAGCTGCCACCAATTACGGGCTTAACTGAGGGCGAGAACATCAACCTGCAAATTGACCTCAAGCGTCTCTACCTCTTTGATGCGGAGAGCGAAAAGGCCATCTACAACTAAGGCCAGCTCGCTCCCTGCCCAGCACCGCTCTGCACTGCAATGCACCGCACTGCATGCACTGCACAGCTACCGCTCCCGCGACTTAGCAGGGCGCACACGATAATCATTCTCAAGGGCCTGTAAGTACAGGCCTTTTTCGTTGGTGCAGACTGCTTTACGCCCTGCACGGCTCTTAACGTAAGCGCTTACAAAGCATATTTCCCTGTGCCTATCAGCAAAGGCACGCCTTTTACCACATTTTGCCTGTGCGTGCACCGTGCACGTGCAAAATTACCGTGCGATTTTGCATCTTTTCAGAACTCATCACGATTTTACTTGCGGGGCATAGCGTTCTTAACACTGGATATCTATAATGCAGATGGGATAACAATTGGTACACAACATAAGATCCCTTCCTTATTGCCGTTAGCGCTTACAGTTAGCTTACGTGGTGTTGTGCTTAAACCCCGAGGCTAGGTGCACGCTCTGACCAAGAAGTGCATGCAGTAAAGAATGTGTCTGGCCACCGCCACGCAAAGCGCGGTATAACCTTGCACGTATAGCCTCTGCCCCGCCGCTTAAGGTAAGGCTCCGCCCCCGTCGGCACTTTGGCGCCGTGGTTGTGGGGTAAAGAAGAGTCTGAGCCCCTGTACTTACGTCTTAAGTGCTATCAGCTCTGATGCTGAGCTGATAAGCAAGTGCAGAGAGCACCTACAGAGCAGAGACGCCGTAGGGTAAGGTGCGCTCTAGGGTAAGCCGCACCGTGCTCAAGACATAACTGCAGCACTGATAAGACTACAGTAAAAGCCTCTAAGATAGGGGCGCTCCAGAGCAAGCCACAGCTGCAAAGCTGTGGGCAGGTACGAACTGTAGGCGTCAAGAACGCATAAGCTTAAGGTTAAGCTTAAGGAAGGGCCGCACAGGAGTTTCACTATGAGACGTAGCCCCCACATGGCTAAGCATGGCATTACCATTCGCCGTTCACGTCGTCGCCGCTTACAGTTAAAGGCCATTCACCGTGCGCAGAACAAGCGCCGTTTAATCTACTTCCGCCAAGAGAATCTCTAGGACGAACCCTCAAGGAGAAACCCCTAAGAGGTTCTGAGCGGGCACAGAGAAGCACTCACCGCTGCTGCTTGTAAGGTAGCAGCTGAGGATCTCTGCCGAGGGCGCCATGAGGCGCCCTTTGTGTTGGTGGTGACGGCAAAAACGCTGACCGCTTTCATGAGCTGCGGCTGCTACAGATTGGCATTTTAAGAGCAATCACCTTTGCGGTCGCTCCCTTTTCCCGTACTCGTACCCGCGAGCGCGCCTTGCGCGATGCTCAGCTGACGTTGCCCTCCCCTGTGCCACGGGGTGAGCCTGTTAGCATTCTGTCACCGCTTGTTTTTGTTACAAGCGAAAACACGCCCGATACTGCGTGCGCACAAACCGCATTCTTTTCCCGAAAAACGCCCCTGACCTTCCCTCTTCCCTGCCCCATTATGGGGATGTGAACCTAGCGCAGAGTGAGCATAGTGCACACTATTTGCTAAAAGCAACGATATGACCGCTCCTCCCCACACAAAAGCCGTTAGAATAAGGATTCATGGCAATATGTTGTGAGGGTTGGGAGAGGGAACTTCAACTACGTC
The DNA here is from genome assembly GCA_949286015.1 of uncultured Succinivibrionaceae bacterium. Lineage (GTDB taxonomy): Bacteria > Pseudomonadota > Gammaproteobacteria > Enterobacterales > Succinivibrionaceae > Anaerobiospirillum. The sequence continues at coordinate 39,383 of CASEBB010000002.1, forward strand.
ATTTCACCTCTGGGGAAAACGTAATCTTAGTAAGTAGCATCACCTGTCATCTGCGCCAGACTCGAGCTGTTCGCCATCACTGCGCTTACCCCCTTACTGATTTTGACCTTTCGTTCACGTTCGCAGGAGTCTTTAATGTTTGTTAATAAGCCACAGGACATGCTGAAAGAGTACCAAAAGACCTCAGTGAATGCTGAGCTGGCGATGGCTGATCCGTACACCATCACCAAGGCACTGTTTCAAGGTGTCTTTGAGCGTTTAGGTCAAGCCAAGGGTGCCATCGCCCGTGGTGATCTCGAGGAAAAGGCGAAGAAGCTGGCCTCTGCCAGTGCCATTATTCAGCACTTAAAGGACACGCTCGATCCTACCCAAGCGCCTGAGATTGCCAAGAATCTGGCCTTTATCTACGACTTTATGTTGGCCAAGATTGCTGACGCCACCATGCAAGTCAGCGCACAGCCAATTGACGACGCCTTAAAGGTCTTCATGCCAATCAAGAACGCGTGGGACTCGATTCCACAATCGGCCATTAAGGAAGCCGAGAGTAAGATGCGTGCTAACAACCAGCACTTCCAGCACAACTACGACCCAAGCAAGAACTTGGTCGACGGTGCCATCTAATTCCTGCTTGCAGGTTAATCCCAGATTGCTGGGGTCTTAGGCTTTGCCTGAAGCCTAGTGCTCAGTGCTAGTGCTTTGCTGCTAAAGCGCCGTGTGCTGCCGTATCTTTTACGATAGGGCGGTGCTGGCGCTTTTGCTTTTTTAGGCGGTGTATTGTGGTAGTATGCATCGTGAGGATGCACGGCATTACCACAGAAAAAATGCCCGCTACGTGGCGGGGCGCTACTCTGCTCTAGCTCTGCTAGAGCTGCTATCACTTTTTTCTGAGCCCGTGCCAGAGAGTCAACTGCCAAGGATTGCGTGTTATGAATCAGGAACTGCTCGACTTAGCCAAACAAATTGACGATAACGAAGACGCTATCAGCGATGCCTTGGAGAACGAGGAGTTTGATAAGGCGGTTGAGCTCTCCAACGAAAAGGTCAAGCTCTTTAAGCGTCTGTATGAGCTCTCGGAGACCATTGAGGACAAGACCGAGCTCAATGAGTACTTAAACTCGCTCTATGAGGTCACGCAAGAGCAGCGTGATATCTTAAACAGCGAGCACAATAAGATGCGCTCGCAGCTGCGTGGTATTAACCGTGGCTCTAAGGGGCAAAAGGCCTATCAGCAGGTACGTGCTTACGCCCGCACCAAGACCATTTTTGGTTAAGCGCAGTCTCGAGAGTGGTGCCCTGCACGCAGGGCAACCCTGAGCACAGGGCTTAGGGCTCAAGGCTCAGTGCTCACCTCACCACAGAGCTCTGCCCCTAAGCAGAGCCCGCTCCTCTTGTCCGTCCGCTCTGCGCATCACGCGCTGCCCCGAGCTTACGATCTCCTCAAAGGTTGGTGGATAGAGCCCACCCACCTACTTTTAGGTGGCTAAGATGAAACGCATAACCACGGCTCATATGCTTGCCTAAAGGTTTGGGGTTACGTTGTGGTATCCACCAAACTCTGAGTAGAGCCCGAAATTACCTTATCTCTATCCCTGCCCCTTTTCTCCTCTGTCTCAAGCTATTTAGCCCTACCCTGCCCAGTTCCCCCTCATGGGGCCCTCATGTCCCCAACGTGCGCTTGCCACCTCGCTCAGCACTTGGCTAGATGCGGCCGCTGTGCCCAGTTTTTAGCTCGCCGTCCCCATGTACACGGCAGTTTACCCCCACCTGTGCTTAGAAATTGCATTACCTCTCTGCTGCTACTTTGTATCCGCAAAAAGGCCATTTATATCAGCCTTTGCGCCGATTTGCTAAGTACTCAGTCACAACTCAGGCTACAACCTCAGTGGACAAAAGTATCTTGCTGCTTTGTCGCTATGGTTAGCATCTTTTTTTCGCACTCTGTGTGCACCCTACCCGCACTGCCTGTGCAACCCTAGCCTGATGGCTATATCTGGAATCTGGTATGTCGCAAGAAGAACAAAACCTCACAACTTCTGCCGCAGCTACCGCCGCTACGCAAGCGGCTATGTCCTCGTCAGCAGCTGCAGCTCCTGCCGATTCAGGAAAGCAAGAAGACTTTGCGCCTGAAGCCATTAACATCGCACGTAAGACCCGTGCCGATATTAAGGCTGAATTTGTGGGGGACTTGGGCTTCGATCCTAGCGACCTCGACCAACTGTCAGCCAAGATGGGCACCGATGCCGAGCTGGACGCCAATATCCATAACTTAATGGAACTGCAACAGCAGATGGGCTCCATGCTCATTGAGCGCTTCCAAAACAACATGGAAGCCTTCAAAAAGTATGTGCCAGACATCTACGAGCGCTTTAAGGACTTCCGTCCTTCTGAGCCGTTAGAGTTTATGTGCACAGCTAACGGCATCCCTAACCTCTTCTTCCCTGACCGCCAAGAGTTCTTCTACAAGGCCTACGACCCACAAGAGCTGTGCAACATGCAGGTCGATACCGTCATCGATCACTGTATCTTCCGCCAGCTGAAGTACTCCATCGATAACGAGAACTTAGGCCAGATTCACCACCGCTACTTAAATGAGCTGGTGAAATACCAGTCGACGCACGTTCCGCCTAACCCAAAGCCACTTTTAATCGACTCCTGCCCTATCTGCTTAATGGTAGGCTGCGGCTTAGGCTACCAAATTGGCCACCTCTACGAGCGTATCGATATCGGTAACCTCGTCTTAATTGAGCCTAACTCCGACCTCTTCTTTGCCTCGCTGCACGCCTTTGATTGGGCCAACCTGCTCGATTTCCTCCATGAGAACAATCGCGGCATCTACTTCATGGTGGGCCAAAGCAAGGATCAGGTGTTTGAGGATCTCAACTCCTTCTACACCCGCCACGGCCGTCACTTAGCCTGCTTTATGTGGAGCTTAGTGCACTACCGCTCGCCAATCATTAATGAGATCAGCGACCGTATCATTGAGGACTACGAGCGTTCCTACGCGACCTTAGGCTTCTTTGATGACCACCTCTTTGATATCTCCCACGGTATCAACCACCTCATCAACCACACGCACTTCTTACGTCGCAATCCACCACTGAGTGCAGAAGTCAGCAATATCCCATTCTGCATCGTGGCCAACGGCCCATCGCTGTCAAACGACCTTGAGTTCCTGCGTAAAGTGCAGGATAAGGTGATCATCTTCGCCTGCGGCACGGCCATCGAGACGCTCTACAACGCCGGTATCCGTCCGACCTTCTATGGTTGCACCGAGCGCTTACGTGTGGTGAGCGAGCACTTGGATTTAATTCCTGATCAGGACTTTATCCGCAGCTGCTACCTCATTTCTGCTGACGTGGTACACCCTGCAGTAGTGGCGCACTTTGATCATGCTGCCCTCTTTGGTAAGGCTGACGAGAACTTTTACTGGCTGGGTGCAGGCAAGATGTACGAGCAGTTCCGTAAGATCATGCCGATCAGCCTGATGAACCCGTTAGTAGGTAACTTAGGTGTGGCTGCCGCGACGCAGCTGGGCTTTAAGCGTATCTACCTCTTTGGTGTGGACAACGGTACCAAGCGTGAGGACAAGGAAACACACCCAGACGAGAACTTTTTCTATAAGAAGCACAAGGCCGCTGCCTCCGCGATTCACAATCTGTCCTACACCATGGACGGCAACTTTGGTGGTACAGTCGCCACGTCCTATCTCTACCGCTTATCGGCGCGCTACATGAACGTGATCATGCGTCATGGTGTGCGTGACTTTAAGCTCAACTACTACAACTGCTCTGATGGTGTGCTCTTAGAGCATGCTACTCCAACGCACACTGATGAGCTGGAGTGGTGGTACGACCTGCCAGATCTCGATCGCAAGAAGTTCTTTGAGTACATGGACAATGAGAAGAGCTTTGCCCTCGAGTTCACGGACAAAGACCGTGAGAGCATGCTCGATCCTACCATATTTGACATGGTAGCCGATCTGGCTATGAAGATGCTCAAAGGTGAGACGCCAGAGACCCGTCTTGATTTTGCGCTGCGTTTACAGAGCGTGTGCGAGATGCTGTTCAAGCTGCACTCGACGCGCGACTACTACGTGGCGGACTTCTTTGATGGCTCGCTCTACAGTATGTTTGCCATGCTGATGCGCTCGCTCTTCCAGATCAAGGATGAGAAGGAAGCCATCCGCGTCACCGAGGAGCAGATCAAGTACATCATCTACTTCATTGAAGACGCGAAGAAGATCTTCCGCATGCTGCCAGACTACTGTGCTGAGGATCACCAGAAGAACTTAAATGGTGTAGTGGGCTTTGATCACCCAGACAGCAAAGCACCTCCAATCCGCATGCGCAAGGCATACGTCACTCCAGAGGACACCGCCAACTACCCAACGCGTAAGTTTGTAAAGCGCTACGAGTAGAAGTTCAACGCGGGGGGCACCCGCGTTAAGCGCCCCTTGCTGCAACGCGGGGGCACCCGCGTTTTAGCGCTTGAGAGGCAAACTCCTCTCAAGATCGCGCTCATTAAAAAAGGCAGGTTATTGCTAACCTGCCTTTTTTGTTGCACGCCGTGCAGTATCCAAAGGGTCGCAGATATGGGCTGTGCCCACACCCCGCAGGGCTTTGCCCTGCACCCATAAGGGACTTTCAGTCCCTTAACCCTGGATGAGGGCCTAAGGCCCTCAACCCTTTGAGGTGAGGGGCTTCGCCCCTCACACTCCCTAGGATCACTACTGATCCTTCTTCACCGTAAAGACACGGCTGCTGCGGTGCACCACCTTTGGCCCGTTGCTCTCGTGGCCAGCACCGGCGCTGTTACCACCCTGCTGATAGCGGTTCTGGTAACCGCCTTGGCCCGAGCTTGGCTGGTAGCCACCCTGTGGGCGGTAGCTGCTGCCACCCTGTGGACGGTACGAGCTGCCGCCTTGTGGGCGATAGCCGCCACCACCTTGCTGGTAACCACCACCTTGTTGGTAGCCACCACCCTGTGGGCGGTAGCTGTTACCACCCTGTGGACGGTACGAGCTGCCGCCTTGTGGACGGTAGCCGCCACCACCTTGCTGGTAACCACCACCTTGTTGGTAGCCACCCTGTGGACGATAGCCACCGCCTTGTGGACGGTAACCACCAGCACCAGCCTGTGGACGATAACCACCACCCTGTGGACGGTAACCGCCTTGGCCTTGAGGGCGATAGCCGCCACCCTGCTTGAAGCCACCAGGGCGACGTGGTGCCTGCTTGCGCTGCTGTTGCTTGCGCTGCTTGGCGGCCTTCTTCTTGGCCTTGGCTACGTCCTCAGCGATCTGCTGCTTAATGCGAATGATCTCTTGACGAGCGTTCTCGCGGTGCTCCGGCTCAATCTCGCTGACCACGTTACCCTCGAGGTCAACACGAGGCACGCCATCAGCCAGCTTCTGCAGGTAAGGAATGGAGTGGCAGTAGTTGTGGAGCATCTTGTAGCGATGCTTGTTGAAGTAGTTGTACTGCGCATCCATGCCCTCTAAGCGCTGCAGGATTTCCTGCGCAATACCAATCTTTAACGGCACGCGCTTGTCACGCTCGGTAAAGATGGCCTTAGGGAAGGCTAAAGCAAGGAAGCTTAAGAACTTGTCGCGCTCAGCCTTATCACGGGCACGACGCTCTTCAGCGGCCTTACGCTCCGCAGCGACCTTAGCGCGGCGTGCAGCACGCTCCGCTGGGGTCAGAATAGGACGGTTGTCACGCCACGAGCCCTTCTTCTTTGGCTCAGCACCGTCCCCCTCTGCACTAGGTGCCTCTCCCTCAGCAGGGGCAGCAGCACCATCAGCGCTAGCTGGCGCTGTCTCAGCAGGAGCAGCCTCTACAGCTGCTGGGGCCACTGGAGCTTCTGCAGCTACAGGGGCAGCAGGAGCGGCTACTGGCTCAGGAGCAGCAATTGGCTCTGGCGCCTCGGCCTCGGCTGGGGCAGCGGCTGGAGCCTCAGCCTTATTGCCGATGTCATCGTCAGTGGTGGCTGGTACAGCCTCAGCTTCGACGCGATTGCCGATGTCGTCATCTTCCTCAGCATCAGCATCAGCTTCAGCAGCAGCGCCACCAGCAGCATCTTGCGCTTTGGCAGCGGCCGCTAAGGCTTTGATCTTATCTGACAGGGACGACTCAGCAGTGGCACTCTCAGCAGGGGCATCAGTTACAGCAGCTTCAGCTGCGGCGGCAGCGGCAGCAGCGTTGTCAGCCTCGATCTGGGCCTTGGTGCGACGGGTACGCTTTGGCTTGACCTCTTCACCAGCTTCAGCAGCGGCGGCAGCAGCTGCGGCAGCGGCAGCATTGTCAGCTTCGATTTGCGCCTTGGTGCGACGGGTGCGCTTTGGCTTTACCTCTTCACCGGCGGCTGCGGCCTCAGCAGCAGCTGCAGCGGCAGCGGCATTGTCTGCCTCAATTTGCGCTTTAGTACGGCGGGTACGCTTTGGCTTGACCTCTTCACCAGCCTCAGCGGCGGCTGCAGCAGCGGCGGCAGCGGCGGCATTGTCAGCTTCGATTTGCGCCTTGGTGCGACGGGTACGCTTTGGCTTGGTCTCAGGAGCATCAGCGTTTACGATCACAGTACGTGGCAGGTCGTCACCTGCACCTGTGAGCGTGCTTTTTTTTCGCGTAGCGGTTTGCTCCAAGCCGCTCGAGTTTTCGCTATCCATCAACTTAACTCCGATAACACCAACTGCTCTGAATGCTAATACGCACGGTAACCAACACAGCGCGCCTTACCACCCTACAGCACCGGCTATCCTAAAAGAAATGATCACACTAGACTCGACTACTGTCTCCTAAAAGACAGTCACCTTTAGTCTAGGGCCGCATGGCAGATCGATCATTAGTAAACATAGAGCTGACATTGCCCTATGACAAAACTCTCAACAACGAAAAACTACTTCCTGAGAAGCACAAGCCGACCACACCTTTTTGCTATGAGTACTCCGTTGAGGAAGGGTCAGCATCGCGTGGCATGCAAGAACACAGCACGCGCTTTTAGATGCGATAAAAAGCACAGAGTACTACTAATGTACAATGAGAATACCAAAAATTTCGACCAGAGAGCACATCTCACGTAAAAAATTTCTATGGCCCGTTGCAGTTACAGGCATAGCACAAGAAAGGGAGGCGCTTCAGGGCTTAAATAAGGGCAAAATGCCTGCTACAGGTGCAAGCTGCAACCACTGCTCTGACCACGCAAGGACGCTCACTCTTATGGTTTCACGTGGCATCAAGGTAGGGAAAGCTGTAGGGCAAAGAAGGGCGGGACAAATGGCAGGTGAGGAGAGGAAGCAAGGAAGCTGGAATAACGCCTGACGGCACTGTTATCTCAAGCAGATTAAGATCTGACCTCACTTCAAGGTAAAGTGCTCTCCTTGAGGTAATCAGATGCGGCGCTATCTCTAAGGCCGGAGGCGCTGAGCTCACCTCAAGGTAACAGGGACGCCGCTAACCAGAGACAACAGCGCCTAACGGCGCTGCTATCCCCAGAGGAGCAAGGAGATTAAAGGGCAGCCACGTACTATGGCGTGGCCATACCCTGTAGAGACTACTCCCTACTTGCTGCTCTTACCGGCCTTTTTGACGCGCTTTTTCAGCACTAAGCCCGAACCAGTGCGTTTAGCCTCGGCAATGGCCTTATTGGTAGCACGGGCGGCCTTTTGCGCCGAACGCTCATAGCGACGCTCGGTCTCAGCTTGACGGCGCTGCTGACGCATCTTCGATTGCGTCAGACGCTTCTGCGCTGGCTTCTCATTGGCGTAAGGGTTATCACCCTCCTTAAACTCCAGAATCACTGGCGAGCCCATGATGTGCAGCGACTTGCGGTAGCAATTGATGAGATAGCGCTTATAGCTATCTGGCATCTTTGAGACCTTATTGCCGTGGATGATGATACGTGGTGGGTTATAACCACCCGCATGGGCGTACTTGAGCTTAATGCGACGACCGCCAGACATAGGAGGCTCGTGCTCTTGTACCGCCGCCGAAAGAATGCGGTTTAAGGTCGACGAGCTATTACGACGCGTGGCCGACTCATAGGCCTCATCAATCGACTCAAAGAGGTTGCCCACACCGGTACCGTGTAAGGCCGAAATAAAGTGCACGCGCGCAAAGTCCACAAAGCCTAAGCGCAGCTCTAACTCCTGCTTAATCTCATGCTTAAAGTCAGTAGTCAGACCGTCCCACTTGTTAACGGCAATGACCAGCGAGCGCCCCGAGTCAATGATAAAGCTCAACAGCGATAAGTCCTGATCAGTGATGTGCTCACGGGCATCAATCACTAAGATCGCCACGTTGCAGTCCTCAATCGCCTTTAAGGTCTTCACAATCGAGAACTTCTCAATGGCGTCAGAGACCTTGCGGCGCTTACGGACACCGGCCGTGTCGATCACGATGTACTTTTTGCCCTCGCGCTCGAGTGGGATGTAAATAGAGTCACGCGTGGTGCCTGGCATGTCAGCGACCACCACACGCTCCTCACCTAAGAGGCGGTTGGTCAGCGTGGACTTACCCACATTAGGCTTACCGATCAGCGCAAACTTAATTGGCAGGTCAGCAAATGGTGTCTTGGTGCTCTCGGCAATCTTTTGTTGCTGCTCCGCGCTGAGCTCACCCTTTTGCTGGGCACGCTGGTTCTCACGGAAGTTATGCCAATCAAAGCCACCACCGGTGCGATCCACAGGCACGTTATCAAGGAAGGCGTAGCCCTGTTCCCACTCACTGTTCTCTTCACCATGGCGTTGGTGACGTGGTGCTTGTCCCTGTGCCGCGTCTTCTGCGTCGCTAAAGTCAAACTCGTCTAAGTCGAGGCCATTACCTAAGGACAGGTCAGAGGCAATATCCGTTACCTCGTCGCTAGCAGCGTCAGCGTCGGCATCAGTGTCAGTGTCAGCAGAGTCAGCAGCAGCGTCAGACTCATCATCTTCTGCGTCGTCGGTGTCATCCTCAGCAGCGTCTGCATTGCCAGCAGCAGAGGTAGTAGCAGCAGGCCGCTCATAGAGCTTGCCGGAGACATCGATCTCAAGCTCGTTGTCTTCTTCCTCGTCCTCAGCCTCCGCGATCAGATCGCTCTCCAGAGGGCCCTCTTCACGCAGGATAGGCGCAACCACCTCCTCTAAGAGGATATTGACGCCACGGCCATGCACTACTGCCGTCTGGTAGATCTCTCCTAAGCCTAAGGCATAGAAGTCAGTACCAGCGATGTCCAGATCCATACCGTCGACCTTATTGGCCACGACAGCGCATGGCTTGCCAGAGCGGCGAATGTAATCAGCGACAGCATAATCGCCAGGCATAATGCCCGCGCGGGCATCGACCATAAAAAGCACTAAATCGCACTCATCAATGGCCAGTAAGGCCTGCGAGGTCATACGACTGGTAAGATCCGATGGTTGCTCAGCATCTTCGGCAATACCACCGGTGTCGATAACGATGTACTCGCGGCCATCGTATAAGGCACGACCGTACTTACGGTCGCGGGTTAAGCCAGGGAAGTCTGCCACTAAGGCATCACGGGTCTTAGTTAATCGATTAAAAAGCGTGGATTTGCCCACGTTTGGGCAGCCCACTAAGGCCACAACCTTCATGAATAACCCCTGCACTAAAGGCCACTGCGTCAGTTTCGCTTGTTTCTACTAAGGTCGCTCACAAACGAGCTGAAACTTACGTCTCACGGCTGTAGCGCTTCTAAGTTCCCTCTACCAACATCACGCCAGCACCAGACTAGCACGCCTGTGCTTCTGTGCTCCGGTGCTTCCTGCCACCACTTGGCGTGATGACAGTTATCGCTGGTAATAATGACGGGAACAACAAAATCTTACGACCTCACGGTCGGAACCACGGCAGTACAAAGCGACAAAGCTACAACGCACCTCTGGTGCCTTTGCAGCTACGCCGAGAGTATCCCAAAAAGCAAATCCCAAAGGAGGTAACTGCCTGCAATCAGGTGTTTTATCCTGAGAGGCGGTGTTTGCTGCGGCGCTATCCTCAAGATAAGACGCCGTCAGGCGCTTTTTAGGTTACCTACTCTACGCCCATTAGCTAATAAACTGCTCAAACTGCATATTTTAGCGTTTTCTACGGCTAAGGGCAAAGCTTAGCCCCACACCGCAGCTCCGCTCTTTACCGCTCAAAAACAACAAAAGCACCGTCTCCTTACAAGATGGTGCTTTTGCTCAGCAGCTGCCAGCTTCTCAGGTGGCAGCCTCTCTTTTTAACAGAACCGGCTCTTACTCTTGGCCTTCCGGCTCATCATCCATAGCGGCACGCACACCTGGGGCGATACCAAAGCCCGAGACCTGCTTACGACGCTCTTCCTCGTAAGCCTTCACACGGGCCTCGTACTCAGCACGGGCCTTAGCAGCCTCGGCCGCTGCACGACGTTGTGCTGCAATCTGTGCCTCTTGCTGTGCCACCGCACGGCGAATAGCAGAACGACGGGCCTCTAACTGCTCTTGGCTCATCGACGATGGCGCATAAATACCACCATCGTACACACCTGGGTGATTGAGCGTTAAGCCCTGCCCCGCACTGGCCAGCAACGCTTCATTAGCGCTCTCCACTTGAGCGGCTGTGGAGTTCTGGCCTTGGGCCTCGTAACGCAGGCAGCTTAAGGTGCCATCACGCGCTAAGAGGTATAAGTTACCGTTTTTGACCTGACCCTCGACGTAGTAGCCCGAGCTATCTAAGGACTCCTTGTAATCAATGGAGCCATCCTGCATATCGAGGAAGTACACATAGCCCTCGTAGTCACCCACCACGGCGTAATTACCGTAGACCACTGGGCCCGTGACATTACGATAGCTTAACTGGGTGTTAGCCCAGCGCTGACTGTTGTCAGAGCGATTGATGCAGTACACGGTACCGTCATCAGAGGTCAGCACCAGCGAATTCTCATCAAAGCCAAAATCACGGCTCGACTGATAGCCTAAGCGGGCGGCGTAGTTGAAAGTACCGAAATCGTACTCCACTAAGCTGCCAGCAAAGGAAGCGGCATAGAGCATATTGCCTAACAGCAGTGGCGAGGTCGAAACATCAGCCACACGCTCTAAGGCATTCGCACCAATAGCCTCACCCACAGTAATTTGGTTAACCGTAGCGCCATTGCTCTGTAAGAGCACGTTGACACGGCCCGAGGAGGTGCCGACTAACACGTACTCATCACCTACTGCCAGCGGATTGGCTTGCGCTCTTAAGCGCAGCGCTTGTGGCGCATCACCGGTCACCCATAAGAGCTCACCGCTTAAGGTATCAAAAGCGCTGAAGTTACCACGGCTATCTAAGACAAAGAGCTTAGAGCCAGAAGCATTAAAGGTTGGGCGTGCTACCACCTCCGCCTCTAAGTAGTGCTTCCACGCAATGGAGCCGTCAGCACTGTTGAGTACGTAGATGTAACCGTTTTCCGAGCCAATAGCGAGCTTGGAGCCATTAATGGCTACGCCACCTGATAAGCGTGCTGAGCGCTTATCCTGATTCTCAGCTTCTTTGCTTAAGTCCACTTCCCAGAGGCGATCACCGTTGCTCTGGGTAAAGGCCATCACATCACCATTACGGGCAGCCGTGTAAACATTGTGCTCGTCAAAGGCCGCCTCTAACTCCGAGAAGAAATCGGATACGCCACCTGTGGTGCTCGACCAGAGCTCAGCGACCGCAAAGCGGTTTTCGACCTCAGGTGATTCTACAGGTTGAAAACGGGTATCAGAGCTGGAGCAACCTGCAAGCAGCAGTAAGGCAGCAGCGGGCAGAGCTATGGCGAGTTTGGACTTGAGCATGTTCTTTTTTCCACGTTAACGGTGACGTTGATGCTCTGTATTGTAAGACATACGCGGGCGGGACTAAAGCCTTTTGCCAAGATACTAAAGGCTTTGGCCAAGAGGCAGCAAAGCTGTGGCGCAAGCACATAGCTTTGACACGGGCAAAGGCTGTGGTACAGGCACAGCCTCTGGCGTAAGCACAGGGCTTTACTGCTTTGGAACGACTGACTTAATAAATGACGGAATTTAGGGCACGCATGCATGCCTATCTCAAGATAGGCTCAGGCTCGCTTGCACCTTTTATCTCGAGGGGGACATTGCAACCACGCCCCACTACAACCGTCACTTATTAGCTCACTCTTTCCTTTATGGCAGTCTTAGCCCTCAGCAGCGGCGCTGGCCTCAGCATCAGCTTGCTTAAGAGCAGTAGCTGCATCCTGTGCTTGCTCAGCCATTAACTGAAAAGCTGGGGTGTCACCTGCTTGAATCACGTTGTCAAACTTCATCTGCAGCATTGGGCTGATTTGCAGCTTGGCAGCGTAGAGGATGTCAATGGCCTGCTTGTAGGCATCGTGAGCTGCTTCAGTCTGATTGCGCGCCATAAAGATGTCACCGCGCACCTCTAAGATCTCAGCCTTATAGGAGTCGGACTTAATGCCATCTAAGGTCTGCAAAGCAGCATCGTACTGAGCATTTTGCGCCTGTAAGCGCGCTTTGACAATGGCCGTTTGTGGCGCAATCAGCTCGCCGCCGTGTTGCTGGGCAAAGTCGATATAGCGCTCCGCCTCAGAGTAGTTGTTGGCACGTAAGACCACATTGGCCATATCTAAGGCCAAAATAGCGCCATAGACGTCATCGTGCTCGTCTAAGAACTTCTGAGCCTCAGGGAAGGTAGCGGTACCACGGCTGGCCATTTGATTTTGCAGCTGATAGACCTCTAAGGCCGTAGCTTGCTTTTGCTCAAGCTCGTAAGCTTGGTACTGACGCACGGCCACTAAGCCTAATAAGGCGATGGCGATACCTAAGGCAATAGGCTTCCAGTGCTCATGCCACCACTTGCGTACCGCCTCTTCTCTCTCGTGCTCGTCAGTTAAGATGTCCATAGAAAAATCTCAAAAAGGAAAACGCTCTCCACCATCAGTAGAGACAGCCAAGTCTAAGCTACGAGGCTTAGCCTCGCCTTAGCTTAAGAGGGGCGCCGTTTATCTCCGCTTTCACCGGCGCTGCCCTCTATGGAGTACCACAGCTTGCTCCAAGCCTTGCGGGGAAGTTACAGGGAACTCACTGGGAGCTCACTGGGTACTCGCAGGGAACAGTAAGCTTTAGGCCTCAGCCGCGCTCTGCTGCAAGATGCTCTTGATCAGCGCTAAGGCCTCAGTCTCTGGCACCACCTGTTGCTCGGTAGTACGCAGATTCTTAATCGTGAGGGTGCCGTTCTTCAGCTCCTCTTCACCTAAGATCACAGCCACCTTAGCCTGCACCTTATCCGCACGCTTTAACAGGCGCTTAAAGTTGCCACCACCGCAGTGATTCATGACACCTAAGTCAGGTAAGGCTGCACGTAACTGCTGACAGATACGCAACTGCGCCGCTTCGATGCCCTCGCCCATGCCACAGACATAAACGTCCACAGCACTTGAAACTTTAATCTTACCTAAAGTGGTCAGCAAAAGCATCAGTCGCTCAAGACCTAAGCCAAAGCCCACCGCTGGGGTTGGCTTACCGCCTAATTGCTCCACTAAGCCATCATAGCGACCACCGCCGCACACCGTACCTTGGGCACCTAAGGCCGTAGTCGTCCACTCAAACACGGTCAGATTGTAGTAATCCAAACCACGCACTAAACGTGGGTTGAGCTTAAAGGAGATACCCTGCGAAGTTAAGAGCTCTTGCAGCTTGGTAAAGTGCGCCTTGCTCTCCTCACCTAAGTAGTCATAAAGCGTTGGGGCATCCTTTAACAGCTCTTGGACTTGTGGATCCTTGCTATCGAGCACACGCAGTGGATTGGTGTGGGTACGACGCTTTGAGTCCTCATCGAGCTTATCGAAATTGGCCTCAAGGAACTTGACCAGATTCTCTTTGTAGACCTTACGCTCGTCGTTACTACCTAAGGTATTGAGCTCTAAGGTCAGATCGCCAGCGATGCCCAGCTTGCACCATAAGTCGTGCGTTAAGCAGATAATCTCCGCATCGATGTCAGGGCCATTTAAGCCAAAAACCTCCACGCCTAATTGGTGGAATTGGCGATAGCGACCCTTTTGTGGACGCTCGTGGCGGAACATAGGCCCCATGTACCACAGGCGCTGCTCTTGATTGTAGATTAAGGAGTGCTCTAACGCGGCGCGGACACAGCCGGCGGTGCCCTCAGGACGCAGCGAGAGGCTATCACCGGAGCGATCGGTAAAGGTGTACATCTCCTTTTCCACGACGTCGGTGACCTCACCGATGGCACGGCTAAAGAGGTTGGTATGCTCGACGATTGGCATACGCATTTCGCTGTAGCCGTAGGAAGAAACGGTTTGCCGAATAATCTTTTCTACCTGCTGCCAAATGGAGGTGTCCTCTGGCAGGAGGTCGTTCATACCACGAATGGCCTGAATGGATTGCGCCATGTTGCAGATTAATCCTATAAAAAGAGCTCCACCAAAGCCGCGTCAGAAAATTAAGGCAAGGGCTCTGGGGATGAAATCTAATAAGTCATGAGCGGCCCGTCTTACGCCAAATTGCTCACTCAGAGGTGTGTTGGCTTGGTGGCTCTTCTCTTTGTCTGGTAGAGAGCACCAAGCAGCATCGCTCCTGCGCTCAAGAAGAGGATCAGTGCTGGCTTTTGGCGTGACCAATCTTGAGGTTGGTGTTGGTGTCCTATCTACCAAAAGCGGCTCTTATCAGAGGTTGATGGCTAGAGCCACACACTGCTTTTAGGTGGCTAACATTAAACGCCATAACCGCCATAACCACGGCTCAGGTGCTTGCCTCAAGATTTGAGGCTACGTTGTGGTATCCACCAAACTCTGAGGAGAGCAGTTTGCTGGCGTGCCAGCCGCACACCACAGCTACTTGCTAACAGATTTGACCTTGGTGTCAGGAGTCTCGTCTCCTTCGGCTAAGGCCCGCACGCGACTTTCGACGCGCTCTAAGATCTCCTCAGTGCCAATCCGGCCCATCAGCTCACCATGCTCGTAAATCAAGCACTTGCCGTTTTTGCCACCACAGATAGCCACATCAGCGTGTAAGGCTTCACCAGGGCCATTGACCACACAGCCCATAATGGCAATCTTGATGGGCTTGCGAATGTCAGCTAAGCGCTGCTCCAGCGTCTGCACGGTGCCCACCACATCATAGCCGCGACGCGAGCACGTTGGGCAGGCCACAATGTTAACGCCACGACTACGCAAATGCATGCTCTTTAAGATCGCCCAGCCGACTTTGACCTCTTCTACAGGGTCAGCAGCCAGCGATACACGCAAGGTATCACCAATACCCTTTTGCAGCAGCATACCAATGCCAATCGAGGACAGCACGGTACCAGCGGTGAGACCACCGGCCTCAGTGATACCCAAATGTAGCGGGGCATCAGTCTTTTGCGCTAAGAGCTCATAAGCAGCCACGCATAAGTAAAGCTCCGAGGCCTTTACCGAAAAAGCGTAGTCCACAAAGTTGTGGCTCTCAAGAATCTCTGCCGAGCGTAAAGCTGCTTCGACCATAGCCTCAGGATTAGGCGCACCGTACTTTTCAAGCAAGTCCTTATCTAAGGAACCGGCATTGACACCCACGCGAATCGGCAGACCGTGATCCTTGGCCGCTTGGCAGACAGCCTCTACCTTGTGACGGGCACCGATATTACCTGGATTGATACGCAAAGCAGCAGCACCATTTTCGGCACAGGCAATAGCAATGCGGTAATCAAAGTGGATGTCAGCCACAATTGGTACCGGAGATTGCGCCACGATGCTCTTAAAGGCTGCGGCCGCCTCCATGGATGGCACCGAAACACGCACGATGTCAGCACCGACGTCAGCTAGAGCTTGCACTTGCGCCACGGTTGCGGCGACGTCGAGAGTTTCAGTGCAGGTCATACTTTGCACGGAGATAGGAGCGCCTCCGCCAACGAGCACTGAGCCCACTTTTATTTGCCGTGAGTTACGGCGCACGATCTGTGGTGCATGCCACTCCATAACCATCTCCGAGGCTGGGAACAAAAACGGAAAAGAAAAGAGAAGAGTAGGAAAAGCGAAAGTTTCTAGCGCCTAGCGCCTAGGAATGAGTGATCTCATAAGTGACTAAAGATGGGATGCGTAAGGGCAAATACACACTTTAAGATGCATGGTGCAGGTGAATCTAATCCTATCTTAGGATAGGTGCACCATGATTACCCTAAAGTCCCTCATCTATAAAGTCAGTCGTTCCCCTGCGCTACCGTGCTGCGTGCAGTGCAGTGCAGTGCAGTACTGTACTGAACTGCACTACTGTACCTTAGCGCATTGGCAGCTCAAACTGCACTTGCTGGGACTTTGGCATATTAATGCTACCGCCCATATACGAGACGCTTACCGCATCCGTATCGCTTAACTGGACTTTAATCGGTGGGATGCCAGTAACCGCCACGCGATCACCGGCCTTGTAGTGACCACTGGCCAGCACGCGATTGCTGCTGTCTAATACCCTTAAGGCGACATCACGCTTAACCTGAATCACCGCACGGTTTAAAGAGGCGAGACCATCACGATCGACCACCTTTACCTGTGAGGAGATATTGCGCAGATTGGAGCTCAGCTCTGGTGCTGGTGCTTGCTCCTCTGGCTTTGCTTGCTCAGTAGCAGTGGCATTTTCTGCAGGTACATTGCCCTGAGCAGCATTATTCTCAGCAGCGCTGAGGCGTAAGGCGGCTTCACGGGCTTGCTCCTCTACGGACTTGCCGTTAGCAGGTGCCTGCAGAGCTGTCGTATCGCTCACAGGGGCGTCCACAGTGGTTTGGCCTGAGCCAGCCGCATTAGTGGTGGTCGCAGTTGGATCGTGAGGTAGGAGCAGCGAATCTTGTGGCGCTGGACGGGCCTGCTCTTCTTGCTGCTGTTGTGCCGCAGCTTGCTGGGCATCCTGTGCCAGAGCACGGGCTTGCGCTTCGGCCTTAGCGGTGTTTTCATCCACCACCTGCACCTGTGGCGCTTGCTCGTTGCTTGGCTCCTCGAGAATTACGGCCTCCTCACCGCTTGCGGCATTGGCGCTATTGGCATTAGCGCTATCAGAGGAAATCAGCGGCATCGAGGTATCTAAAGGCGCTAACTGCTCTGAGCCGTTTTTTACCAGCGTTTGCAGCTCCTGCTCCTTTTGCTCCATGTCAGGATTTTCGTTATTGTCATCCCCTAAAACGAGGTACGCCACAAAGGCCATGACAATAATGAGCACCACAATAAACCAATTGCGGCTCATGTGCCGGTCAGTTACTTTCTTCTTGTTCTTTTTCTGCTCAATCACGACTTGCTCCCCTACTTGACGCAGATAAATCTCCGACATCTCCTCGAAATTGAGGCCTAAGAGAATGGAGTAGCGGGAGATCATGTTGAGCGCAAAATCCGCCGAGGTTTGATTTACTAAGCGGTCGCGCTCGATGTCATCAATAGTCGTCGGACGAGCTCTTAACTTACAGGCAACATCTTGGAGCGAAAGGCCCGCACGCTGCCGGTGGTAGCGCAGGATCTCACCAATGGAGTGGAGCTGATCTAAGTCCTGATCCGTAGTGCGCACAGGGCTGACGTAAGGGTTCTCCGCAAACTGCGAGAGGTCATCCTGCTCTGTAGCGGTGACAGCCTTATTAGCTCCGGCAGCTACTGCGGCCCCCTCTTGCGAGTAAGCCTCAGCAGCATTAGTTGCTGTGACATCGGCAGCAGCGGCGTTAGCTGCGCTTGGGTCTACAGCAGCATCAGGACTGCTCGTGGCGTCATCCTGAGGATGCAGCGCTGCTTGATTCTGATCACGCTCAAGCTCCGAAGCTAAATTCTGTGCAGCAGTCATAAAGCAAACCTAAATACAGGTGTAGTCCTGACAACTTATGGGGATAACGAAAGTCGAAAGTAACGGGGGCAAAGGAACAGAGTACGGAGTACGGGGTACGGGGTACGGGGTAAAGGCTGCCTTTGTTCTTACGGCCATACACTAAGCAGAGCTCAAGTGTCTTACCTCTAGTGTACTCTGGCCTCAGCGCAGCGGCTCTGCCGCCTCAATTTTGGGCTTTAGTGAACAACACCATAAGCTCTCTCCCAAGCCCTTGAGATGACCACTCTGCTCACGCCCTGTTGTGGCCAGCAGTCACTTGCAGATGGCGAGGATCCCCTCAACCTGCCTTTGCGCCACGCGGCACGGCTCACTACACCTGAAGGTGCGCAAGGCCCTGCGCCGCGAGCGCCGCAGTCTCCTCAACATGAGCATGGTCTGCACTTGCTGCAGCCGTCTGCGTCGCTTTGCGGTCTTTGACCTGACCTGCCAGCTGACCACAGGCGGCGGCGATATCGTCACCACGCGTGGTGCGCGTGACTACGGTAAAGCCGTATTGCTCGACCAGTACCTTGTAAAAGCGATCCACGCGGCTGTTGCTTGGACGCTTAAACTCAGATTCCTCATGAGGGTTGAAAGGAATGAGGTTAATCTTGCACGGCAAGTCCTTTAAGCGGTGCGCCAGCTCATGCGCCTGATCGGTGCTGTCATTGACGTGATCTAAGAGCACGTACTCAATGGTGACACGGCCGCAATTGGCATTGGAGTTATCCACGTAATTGCGTACCGCCGCTAAGACGTCCTGTAAAGGGAACTTTTTGTTAATAGGCACCAGCTCATTGCGCAGCTCGTCATTAGGAGCATGCAGCGATAACGCTAAGGCCACATCAACCTTACCGGCGATCTTGTTAATGGCAGGCACAATACCGGAGGTGGAAATCGTGACACGGCGCTTAGACAAGGCAAAAGCGTTGTCCGAGAGCAGAATCTTCACCACCGAGAGGACGTTAGCCACATTAAGGAGAGGCTCGCCCATGCCCATCATCACCACATTGGAGATAGGCTTTTGCTCTTGGTTTTGACTAAAACCGACACGGGTGGCAGCACGCCAGACCTGACCGATGATCTCCGAGACCTTTAAGTTACGGTTAAAGCCCGACTTGCCGGTACGGCAGAAGGCGCACTTCACTGGGCAGCCCACTTGGGTGGAAATGCACAGCGTCGCCCGATCCTTTTCAGGGATGTAGACCGTTTCCACTAATTGGCCATCACCGATGTCCATAGCCCACTTAATGGTGCCATCAGCGGAGCGCTGCTCAGAGACAATCTCGGGTGCCTGAATGCAGGCTATTTGTGCCAGCTGGGCACGGGTCTCCTTTTTGATATTGGTCATGGCCTCAAAGTCAGCCACGCCCCATTGGTAGATCCACTTCAGGACTTGCGTAGCACGGAATGGCTTTTCACCATGCTCCAGCATGAAATCCTTTAAGGCATCCGGATCTAAATCCATTAAATTGACGAGACCAGCAGTCATCACCACCCCTTGCTGCAAAGCAGGTTTTGCCTGCACTGCAACCAGTAAAAACCGAAGCGACCAGCAAGCACGGCTGTTAGCTGTTAAGAGAAGTACCCACATAGGCACTTACCTCTGGCACCACGCCGCAGGCGCTCAAAAAACAGTAGATTATAGCTGAAAAAGCGCTGTGCTCATAACGCCTCATTGCTGCTAGATAGTGCTACTTTAAGACGGGAATGCGCCGCAAGGCCTCTCTTGATCAAGACCACAGCAGACAAGCTAACGCTGGCTGGCAGGCGAGGTTACAGTCTACAGTCTGGGCGCTAAGTCAGAGCAAACGTTCCCTCTGGGAGCACCATCTGTCCACAATATGACAACTTAAGAGCGGCTTCAGCGCGGCCTAAGCGCAGCCGCAGCGCGGCTTAAGAGCAGCTTCAGAACTGCTTAAGCGCGGCTTAAATGCAGCATTCTCCTCCTAGTGGGCATGACTTATGGTATGGATACATACTCCATAAAGAGCACCGTCATTGGGCAGAGCGCGGCGCCCTCAAGATCGTTGCTTTTCTTTCTCTCCTTGCGCTGCTTACGGCTTTACCACTACACTGCCCCAGCACACAAGCGCTATGCACTTTTGGTAACGTCCTTTGCATGGCCATGAGTGTTAAGATGAGATGCTTTGTATTGGAGAGGGACATACGCGCTTGCTAGCCTAGTGAGAGAAAGGCGGGCACTTGCAGTTGAGTCCTCACCGCGAAATTTTAAGGAGCGGGCGCTCTTTGGCCTGCATAAGCAGGGCGTGCTTAAGCAGACCAAAGTCAGAGTGGCCGGTAGTTTGAGATGTCTTTTCTGAAAAATATCCCGATCGCCAAAAAGTTTTTTGCCACCTATGCCATCGTAACGGTGCTCTTAGGTATCGTGATGCTCTATGCGGTGTCATCCCTGTACAGCTCAGCAAAGCTTGCAGGTGAGCTCAACGCTACAGTTGAGCCTCAGTACGTCAATCCAGCGATCCTCAATGATGAGGTCGTAAACTTTGGCCGCGCCATTAACTTTGCGGCGCAAAGTGAAACGCCAGCCGAAGTCGATTTTCAGAATCTCGATCAGCGCGTGCAGCGTATCAACAACCTCTTAGGCAAGATCTCCTCAAATCGCGCCCCTGAGCTGGTTACCCAGCTCCAAGGGCAAGTACAGCAGCTGCTGAGCATCTTTAACAATGAGATTAGACCACGTCTGCAAAGTGGGCAGATGCGCGAGGCCTTTGTCATTTACCGCAGCACCTACTCGCCAAACTCTGCCAAGATCTCCTCTTTGTGCACCAACTTTCTGATTAATGAGCTGCGCCAGCTCAACAGCCAAAGCAACCGCATGTCAAATATGACACCGGTGTATATCTGTGTTGCTTGCGGCTTGGGTGTGATTGTGCTGCTCATTGTCTTTGCTGTGTACACCAGCAAGGATGTGGGTGGTGAGTTGCGTAGTCTGATGCGCAAAGCCGAAGAAATTGCCCGCTTAGACCTGAGCAAGCCACTTAACTCACAGCGTAAGGATGAGTTTGGTGCGTTAGAGCAGAGCATTGAGACCATGCGCGCCAGCATGGCGGAAAAGCTGAAGTTTATCCAACAAAGCACCGAACAAGTCACGGATAACTCCCGCACTATTCACAGCCTCATCAATAACACTAAGGGCAGCGCCTCGCAGGCAGAAAACAACTCCATTACGGTGGCGGCGGCTTCCGATGAGATGGTGTCCACTACTGCTGATATCGCCCGCAATTGCGAGAGTGCCGCCAGCTCCTCCAACTCAACCAAGGAAATCACCACACAGGGCATGGCTGATCTGCGTAATGCCGTGAACAGCATTTATGCGCAGTCCGAGAGCACCAAGCGTGATGCGGAGCTGGTACGCAGCTTAGCGGGGCAAAGCCAAAACATTGGCTCGATTGTCAAAACGATTGACGATATCGCTGACCAGACCAACCTCCTTGCCTTAAATGCTTCGATTGAGGCCGCCCGCGCTGGCGATGCCGGTCGTGGCTTTGCGGTGGTGGCAGATGAGGTACGTGAGCTTGCCAGCAGCACGACCAAGTCCACCAAGGAAATTGCGGACATGGTGACGCAAATCCAAAAGGAAGCGGAGAATGCGGCCACCTCTATGAATGCCTCGGTGGATTCTATGGATCAGCTGGCCAATTTAGCTAAGACCTTAGAGACGACCTTAGAGACGGTGGTGCAGCACGTCAATGAGGTGAATGCGCAGATTACGCAGATTGCGACGGCTGCTGAGCAGCAAACGACTGCTACAGGTGAGATCTCGCAGAACATGCAGAGCGTAACGGAGCTGTTACGTGATGTGGCGGCGGACACCGAGACGGTGACCAACAATGTGGAGTCGACGCTCAACTTGGTAAGCTCGCTGCAAGCGCAGGTCGCGCAGTTTAAGCTCTAACACGCTCTTTGCGGCTTTATGATCAGATCAGGAGCCGCAAGTTGCCTAAAGCGGTAGCACCCATTGATTGGTGGCTGCCGCTTTTTACTTTTGGGGATGCCCCTACCACCATATGGCCTCTGGCCTTATCTGCTCTGCCCGTATCTGGAGTGCAGTAATGCTTTGGCGCATCGTATACGGTCAGTAACAGCCTATCCTGAGGGCACAGCGCTCAGCTCCTTTTCTCCCTCAAGATAACGCGCCGCATGCTGCTTACTGCTTACTACAGCCGAGTCACCCCCAAGGCACCACCTAACAGCTACCTGATGCCAATGGCTGCCCCCTATTCAGCGTCGCTACTGCAACGTCCCTCTAAGGTAGGTTAGTGGCCAGTAGCTTTGCTCACCATAGGGAAAACGCCCCCTACCCACCTCTTCCTCTTCCGCTCTTTTCACATTCCCCCATTTCTAACACAACACCTCAGGAGTTAACCATGGACAAGGGCACAGTAATCGTCACTGGCGCCAACTCCGGCATTGGCCTCGCCTGCGTAAATGAGCTCGTTAGCGCAGGTTATGATGTCGTTGCTCTCGTGCACACCCCACGTCCCGAAGTCAGTGCGCACTTTGCCGCCCTCAATGCCGCGCGTCATAACGCCATTACCGAGTTTAGCTGTGATCTCACTGACTACCCAGCAGTAAAGGACATCGTGACTAAGCTGCGCCACCTGCCCTTAGTCGGCTTAGTCAACAACGCGGGTATCCTCCCTCAAGACAAGCTCTTTGTCATGACGTCCATTGCTGACTTTGAGCACTGCTTTAAAGTCAACTGCCTCAGTGCCATCAATCTGACCCAGTTAGTAGTACGCCTCATGATGCGTGATCCCGACAAAAAGCCCAAGAGCATTGTCATGGTCTCCTCTATCAATGCTTTAGATGGCTATGGGCCGGTGGAGTATGCAGTGAGCAAAGGCGCCTTAATCTCTCTGACCACTAAGTTAGCCCGCGAGCTGCAAAGCGCTAATATCCGCGTCAATAGCGTCTGTCCTGGGCTGACTGCGACCCCATTCAATCCTGAAATCCCTGCAGAGATGGAAAAGCTGATGCAAAGCCGCTCCATTTCCCACGCCTATCTCACAGCGGAGCAAGTTGCGAGCACCATTGTCTATCTGCTCACCCCCGCCTCCTCTGGCATCAATGGCCAATGCCTGCAAGTGCGTAACTGAGCGTAGCTTACCGCCAACAAAAAACCCAGAGCCCACTGTGCAGCTTGTGCTACGCAGCAAACTCTGGGTTTTGTTTTACCTGCCGTCACCCACACCGTGCATGACAGCAGGCAATCAAGACGCTACACGTCTGTACTGTGCTTAGTCTTGAGAGACGTCAAAGCTCTTTAACGACCAGATGTTGTGGACGTAGTCCTCAATCGAACGGTCGGACGAGAACTTGCCCATCGAAGCCGAGTTGATGATCGCAGCGCGGGCCCAGCGCTCCTTGTCCTTGTACATCGCCTCAACACGCTTGTGCGCATCGCAGTACGAGGCAAAGTCAGCTAAGACTAAGAATGGATCACCCTTCTCAAGAAGCGACTGCTTGATAGAAGAGAGAGCACCTGGCTGACCTGGGGTGAAGTAGTCAGAATCCAGCCAATCTAAGACGGCCTTGAGATCCTCATTGGCATTGTAGTAATCCCATGGGTTGTAGCCACGAGACTTCAGCTGCTGCACTTCCTCAACCGACAGACCGAAGATGAAGTTGTTCTCCTCACCAGCTTCGGCCACGATCTCGATATTGGCACCGTCCATGGTACCTAAGGTTAAGGCACCATTCATCGAGAACTTCATGTTGGAAGTACCAGAAGCCTCGTAACCGGCAGTAGAGATCTGCTCCGAGATATCAGCAGCTGGGATGATCTTCTCAGCTAAGCTGACGCGGTAGTTAGGGATGAACACCACCTTGATCTGGTTACGGATACGGTGATCGTTGTTGATGCGATCAGCCACCTTATTGATGGCGTAAATGATGTCCTTGGCCAGAGTGTAAGCAGGAGCAGCCTTAGCGCCAAAGATAAAGACCTGAGGCACAATGCTCTTGGTTGGGTCAGCTAATAACTCACGGTACAGGTGGAGGATGTACAGTAAGTTGAGGTGCTGACGCTTGTACTCGTGTAAGCGCTTCACCTGTACGTCGAAGATGGCATGAGGATCGACGTCCACACCGCACAGCTTCTTAATCTCAGCGGCTAAGGCCACCTTGTTCTGGAACTTGACGTCCATGAAGCGCTTCTGGAAGTCAGGCTTGTCAGCGTAAGGACGCATTAAAGCGCAGGACTCCAGATGTAATGGCCAATCCTTACCCGAGACCTCATTGTAGAGCTCAGCTAAGCCTGGGTTGCAAGCGAGCATCCAACGACGTGGGGTCACACCATTGGTCACGTTGCAGAAGCGATCAGGCCAAATAGCAGCGAACTCAGGGAAGAGTTGCTCACGCACTAACTTCGAGTGAATCTCGGCCACACCGTTAACGCGGTGCGAAGCGATCACGCTTAAGTAAGCCATACGCACCATGCGGCATGGGCCCTCTTCAATGATGGAGAGCTTAGCGCGCATGTTGTTGTCGTTTGGCCACATGTGAGCAACTTCGCCGTCTAAGAAGCGCTCATTGATCTCGTAGATGATCTCTAAGTGACGTGGCAGCAGGCGCTCAAAGAGGTAGACAGGCCACTTCTCTAAAGCCTCTGGCAGTAAGGTGTGGTTGGTATAGGCAAAGACCGAGGTCACGATCTTCCATGCGCTATTCCAATTTAAGCCTTCCTCGTCTAATAAGAGACGCATTAACTCAGCAACAGCGATAGCTGGGTGCGTATCGTTCAGCTGAATGGCGATCTTGGAGGCAAACTGCGAGTAATCGCGGTGGTGCGCACGGTTGTAACGGCGCAGGATGTCGCGTAACGAGCAAGCACAGAAGAAGTACTGCTGGGTTAAGCGCAGCATCTTACCGGCTTCAGTGGAGTCGTTAGGGTAGAGAACCTTAGAAATGGTCTCAGCGGCAGCCTTTTCCTCTTGGGCGTCCACATAGCCACCGGCATTGAACACGTCCCAGTTGAACTGCTCAGTAGCACGGGATTCCCACAGACGCAGCACGGTCACCGACGAACCACGGAAACCGACGACTGGGATGTCCCAAGGCACACCCTTAATCATGTGAGCAGGGTGCCACACCTTGTGGATAGCGCCATCAGGAGCAGTTTGCACCTCAACATAACCGCCGATAGGCACGTTCTGCACGGACTCAGGACGGCACACTTCCCATGGGCAGCCGTACTCACGCCACGAATCAGGACGCTCCACCTGACGACCACCACGGATCTCCTGACGGAACAGACCGTTCTCGTAGTGGATACCGTAGCCGATGGATGGGTACTTTAAGGTGGCTAAGGAATCGAGGTAGCAGGCAGCTAAACGGCCTAAACCACCGTTACCTAAAGCCATGTCTGGCTCTTCGTCGCACAGCTGGTTGATATCAATACCTAAAGAAGCTAAGGCTTGCTTGCAGGTATTGTAGATCTCGAGGTTGCACAGGTTGTTAACCGTGAGGCGGCCCATTAAGAACTCGGCCGACAGATAGTTAACGGCACGGGTGTCATTAGTCGCATGGGTCAGCTGGGTTTGGGTTAAGCGCTCAAAGACCAGCTCATTGACGGCATACACCACAGCCTGCCACCAAGCGAGGTTGGAAGCCTTCTTCTCAGAAGTACCAATGGTGCGGCGCAGGTGGTTGATGATGCAGTGCTTGAACTGCTCCACCGTAGGCTTAAACAGATTACCCTCAGCCTCAACTGGGCAGTTAGTAGCAGCAGCTAAGGTATTCTCAGTTGCAGCTGCAGTAGTCACAGGGGTCTGCACCTCCTCAACTACGCTCTTGCTTTCTTGAGCAACACTCTTTGCAGCGGCACCCTTTGGGCTATGCTTACTGCCTTTGGACATGTAAATCTCCCGAAATTTTGGCACTGGTAAAAGCCAAGATACGGCAACACTGCCGCCAAAAGGAGGCTCTTACCAGCACCGATTTCTACTGCTAGAAAAAGCGACCGCTTGCCACCACGCACGGGACAGGCGCCACGCCAAGCTCTTACTGAAGCTTAGTGCATACGAACCGCAATAAGTCGACTGCTCAGTCCTACCTCGGCTAAAGCCGCAGGGCAAAACCTTGTAAGTCTGAGGAGAGATGACCACCTCTGCCTTTTACTAGAGCTTGCATCTCACCTCATGAGCTTAGGGCTCAAACATAGCAGTGGACTTATCTCTCGCCGCAATTACGCATAGCACTACGCCACCGAAGCAAGAAATGCTGCGTCTGTAGACTGCACCTTGAGCACGTGTTGCGAGCAACTATTCAAGGCCCTACAACGCAAAAACCCTCTTTCCCGCTAACACTAAAATGCAGGAGAAAGCGGCGCACTTGACGCAACGCAAAAGCATCCCTACGACACTCAAACGAGCACCTAGCGATAAGCGTAACGTTTGCTCTTTCTGTAGCGTTATGGTGTCTCCATTTGCTAAGCAGTACCGTGCTTCAAACCACACCCCCGCAAGGCGGTGCCAGCGTCGTTTAATCACGGCCAATTTGCCAGCATAATAAGTCTACACATAGCAAGAATATACGCATCAGCAAAATGAGTTGACACTTAGTTTGGCATTCTAACACAACGGCATCATAAAAGAGCTGCCTGTGACCATACCACGTGTGAAAAAGGCCAAAATAAGGGATTTTTCGGCCCAAGTTACGGCCGATGCACCTTAAGATAGCTGTCATACAACAGGGTGTGGTGCACGTGCTGACCACGTGGTG
Source organism: uncultured Succinivibrionaceae bacterium (assembly GCA_949286015.1). Taxonomy (GTDB): domain Bacteria; phylum Pseudomonadota; class Gammaproteobacteria; order Enterobacterales; family Succinivibrionaceae; genus Anaerobiospirillum. Next base: position 65,913 of record CASEBB010000002.1, read on the forward strand.
CACACCGTGCGAAATTGGTTAGCTTACGCTAACTAAACACAGGTATAGTCTATTTGAAAGTGGTGTGAACGGGGCGTGCTGGCGCTGTGTCGCAATGAAGGTTATAGCACTCTGCTTCTTTTAGGATGGCCCGCTAATAGCTTATGCTGCAGAATGAACGCTGCGTGACGCAGCTACGCCACGCCGCTTTGCTTTTCTAAACACAGCAACACACCATGACAAACACCTCTCAACTCCACAAAGCCCCATCTTTTGGTGTCATCGTCTGCTTACAGGACTTGGGCTTTGCCTCTGATCACAGACTGATTACGGAAACGGAGAGCACCTTACTCTCTTTAGGTATCCGTTGTGACTCTGCCAGTGATGATACAGCGCCCGCCTCAGTAAGCTTTTCTTTGTGCGCCCGTGAGCAGCATCAGAGCGCCTTAGAGAGCCTTAAAGGCATACACAACGACGCTGCTACCTTTGCCGCTATGTCCTTGCAAGAGGCTCTCAAGCAAGCACTGCAAGCTTGCACGGCAGACTACGTCTTAATCTGCAGCAATGGTGATCAATATCCCCACTCTTTTCTCTCCACGGTACAGCAAAAGCTCTTAGCAGCGCCCGCCCCTCTTGATCTCATCAAAGGTGTAGTGGTTGATGATGCGGGCACGCCACTGTGGCCAACCACCGATGCCACTGCCAGCGAGCAAGCCCCTGTAACGCTACTTACCAGCATCAGTACCTGTGTCTTTCGTCGTGACTATCTCTTAGCGCATGGCCTTGAGGATGTGCTCACAGAGTGGTTCCTGCTCTACGCCGCGCGTGATCCACAGATAAAGATGGTGTTTTGCCCAGAGCTCAAGGTTGAAGTTAACAAGCACACCTTTGAAGCCACTGGCGCGCAGCGCTTCCATCTGTTAGGAGCTACCTTGCTGCGCCTTAACTCTGAGCTACAAAAGACCTCCGTAAGCGCAGAGCAGCGTCTCTATCTCTTAGCGACGGTCTTTGCTGACGTGTATCTTCAGCTTGAGCACCTCCCTTATGTAAAAGATCGCCTCATGTATGGCGAGCATATAGGTAAGGCCTATAGTGCTCTAAGTGCGCAACTTAATGGCAGTGACACTCAAGACCACACCACAGCTACGCAGAACACTGCTACACAGTGTGCAGCAGCGCAGCTCTTTTTGACGCAACTGCGCACCATCAACCCGACAGCAGCTCAAGCCGCAGCAAGTGGCGATCCTTATGATCTCTTCCCTGCGTTAAGCCAGCAAGAGCAGGTGCAATTGCAGATTAGAGCCAATGAGGATGAGTGCAAAATCGCGCACCTGCAAACGACTTTAGAAAAGCTCGGTGAGCTTTTGGCGCGACAGACACGCGGCGAAACCGCCACCGATCAAAAGTTCTACGTCATTGCGGCCATGAGCAACATGCCTGTATTTCAGGACATGTGGCGCGATTACTTCCTCAACAACCCGTTCTTACGCGAACGTCCTAACATCAAGCTGGTGCAGTGGCTCACAGAGGTCAATGCCGATGGCAATATTGACCAAGGTCGGGCTCAAAACGAGTTCATTGCGTCCTGTGACTTAAGTGAGGATGCATGGCTGTTTTTCGTGCATGCTGACTACGAGATTCTCGACGATTTGGGTCAGGTCTTTGCCCCACTTGATCGTAATTGTCTCTATAGCCCGCATGGAGTGGTTAAAGCCAAATACCGTGACAAGTACTACAGCATCTACCTCAACAGTCACGTCCAAGAAAACCGTCACGATAACGGTTTCAATCCTGGCCACACCAATCTCGACCTTGTTGGGGACAACGATAGGGTTGAGTGCTTAGACTCTATCATCGCTATCCACACCTCGCTGTTAAGGCGTTACCCTAAGCTGCGCTTTGATGACAAGCTCACCATCCACCTTGCCATTGAAGACATCAGCATTAATGGCCTGCTCAATTACGGTATTGAGTCACGCCAACTTTTTATCAACGCCAATCACCACGGTGAGCACATCTTTACCACGCTCTTACAGCCGGAGTTTGTCCGCTTCAGAGACTACCTCACAGAGAAGTATCCTGACCATTACTTCCCTGTGGTGATGGGTAATTTCGTAGGCCATCTGGATACCTTAAAGATTACCGAGACCAATGGCGCTACTTTAGAAGTAGAAGCCGCAGATTATGGCCAGCACATCTACAACCACTACCAACGCCCAGACTTTATTTGGTCGCAGCAATTTATTGATTACCGCCGTAATCACGTAACAGCCACCTTAGCCGCTAAGCTCAAAGAGGGCGTAGACGACATCTCTGGTGCGCTGGTTGATCGTATGGAAGATCTGTACGACCTGCTGCCAATGCAAAGTCACGTCTTGATCCAAAAGGACGCTACCTTACCTGAGGAGGAGCAGCAGCAACGCTGTAAGTTGTGGCTACAGAAGTCTACCAACAACACGCAACCAGAGCTCATTTACCAATACGGACTCTGCGAGAGCGATCCTCGAGTGCTGACATACATTAACGGTAAGGATCTTATCGTCTGTAACACCAACAACAATGGTGATACCACGCTGTTGTTCCCTGAGATGTTCCCACAGTCGCAAGTCTATGCCATTGAGGCAGACACAGCTAATTTCAAGCATGTGCCAGAGCGCACGCTGGTGCATACCATGAGGGCAGTCAGTCAGTCAGTCAGTCAGTCGGGGGCGTCCCCGATGTATCTAAGCAGACTGCGTTCACCACCCACGCTGCTGTAGGCGAGCACCACCACCGCATCTCCACTACTCAGCTGTCAGGTCATGCCTCCTGCTTGCAGGAGTGCAACGCTGACCAATCACCAAATTATCGCCAACACCGTAACGGGCAGTATCGTCCCGCCCCAGAGAACGTGGACGTTATGACGCTGGATGACTTCGTACAGACGCACAACCTGAGCGTGGGTCTCATTAAGCTAGACATCGATGGCTTTGAGATGCAAGCTATATGCGGAGCTCTGCACACGATCAAGACGCAACGGCCTGTCATTATCAGCGCTATCTACCACACACCTGAAGAGTACTACGAGCTCAAGCCGTACCTCGAAAGCTTGAACTTAGACTACGAGTTCAAGCTGCGCTACTTAGGCAATAGCAACCACTCCCCCAAGATCGTTCTGGTCGCTATGCCCAAGCTTAGCTAGCTGATCCCCTAAACTGGTGGTAATTAGACCCCACCAGATGCCAAGGTGTAAGCCCTACCACGAAATAGCGCCGCTGGTGCAACTACGCACTAAGCGGCACTAAATCGACGTACCTCTAAGGTACGGTCAATGGCAACAGCTTTTTGCCTAAAGATAGGGCTTTAGATTACACTCCCTGACAAGACGTAAGCGCTAAGCTATACAGCCGCAACCGCACAACAAAAACGATAGATGACACCATGAGTGCCGCCTGTTCTTAAGTTTGCGGATTAAGGTGCGACCAGTACTTTTTAAGGTATGGGTAGATAACGATAACTGTCACGTTATGGTGCGACTCTAAGCACACACCATGACCAACTACTCTCAGACCCACAGTATCCCATCTATTGGTGTAATCGTTTGCCTGCTGGACTTAGACTTTGCCTCAGGCGACAGACTGGTTACAGAAACCGCAAGCACCTTACGTTCGCTCGATATCAACAGTAACGCCGTCAGCAACGACATTGCTAACCACACCACCACCACCACCCCCACCACCACCACCACCACCACGCCAGAGTACATCGCTGTAAACTTGTATCTGTGCGCCCGCGAGCAGCATCAGAGCTCCTTAGAAAGACTGCAAGAGCAGCACACTGTCACTGCTACTTTCGCCGCTAAGACCTTGCAAGAAGCCCTTAACCACGCTCTGCAAGCTTGCAGTGCCGATTATGTCTTAATCTGCTGCAATGGCGATCTCTATTCTCCGCACTACCTTGCCACGGTACAGCAAAAGCTTGTAGCAGCGCCCGCCCCTTACGATCTTATAAAAGGTGTCGTGGTCGATAATGCAGGCACGCCACTGTGGCCAACCACCGATGCCACTGCCTGCGAGCAACCCCCTGTAACGATACTTACCAGCATCAGTACCTGTGTTTTCCGTCGTGACTACCTCTTAGCGCATGGCCTTGAGGATGTGCTCACGGAGTGGTTCCTGCTCTACGCCGTGCGTGATCCTCAGATCAAGATGGTGTTTTGCCCAGAGCTCAAGGTTGAGGTCAATCAGCACACCTTTGACGCCACCGGCATGCAGCGCTTCCATCTGTTAAGTGCCACCTTGCAACGGCTCAACTCCGAGTTACAAGAGACCTCCTTAAGCGAGCCGCAACGACTCCACCTCTTAGCTACGGTCTTCAATGACGCCTATCTTCAGCTGCAGCGCGTTTCTTATGTGAAATACCGCTTCATGTTTGGCGAGCATCTGTGCAAGGCTTATTGTGCAATCGCTGCGCAGCTGCGCAGCCAGCAGGTTAACGCTGCCACGAGCTCTACTGTTGCACCTCAGTGTGCGTCCATACAAAGTGAGGCGTGGCAGCTCTTTTTGACCCAGCTGCATGCTCTCAATCCCACCTTGGCTACTGCCGTAGAGCGCAACGATCCTTATGCCCTCTTTCCTGCGTTAAACCAGCACGAGCAGGTACAGTTACAAATCAAGGCCAATGAGTCTGCCTACAAAATTGAGCACCTGCAAACGACCTTAGGCAAGTTAGGCGAGCTGCTTAATCGGCAAACGCGAGGTGAGACGGCCACCGACCCAAAAGTCTACGTCATTGTGGCTATGAGCAATATGCCTGAATTTCAGGGCATGTGGCGTGACTACTTCCTCAATAACCCCTTCTTACGGGAACGCCCAAACATCAAGCTCGTGCAGTTACTCACAGAGGTCAATGCAGAGGGTACTATCGACCAAGGACGTGTGTGCAACGAATTTCTGCAGTCACTTGATCTGAGTGAGGATGCGTGGCTATTTTTCGTGCAAGCTGATTACGAGATCCTCGATGATTTAGGTAAGATCTTTGCTCTGCTTGATCGTAATTGCTTCTACGGCCCCCACGGTCATATCAGGGCCAAGTACCGTAATCAGGATTACAGCCTACAAATCAACATGCACGTGCTTGAAAATCGCCACGATGGTAGCTTTAACCCTGGTCACAACAATATTGACTTGCTTTGGGACAACAACAGAGTTGAGGCCTTAGAAGCGGTCTTGGCTGTCCATAGCTCGCTGCTACGCCGTTATCCGCAGCTGCGCTTTGATGATAAACTCACTATCCATTTGCCTATCCAAGACCTCAGCATTAACGGCCAGCTCAATTACGGCATTGAATCGCGCGCACTTGCGATCAATGCCAATCACCACTGTAACCATTACTTCACCTCACCACCGGCTCTTATCAAGAGCTTAGCTTACCTTACAGACAAGTACCCTGATCTCTACATCCCTGTATTATTAGGGCATTTCGTAGGTAAGAAGAGCACCAAGTAACAGCAGCGCTTAGCAGCACGCGGTTCTTAAGCTCGCGAGCTCGCGCTTAAGACGCCCGAGTTTAGTACCACATGTCGCCTAAAACAGCTTATATATCTGCTTAAGCACCACTCTCCAACAACATGGTTGTAGGAAAAAGTAGGAAAATCATTGGCATAGCCCGCGCCCTTCTTTGGTGCAAAGGCTCATAAGAACCGCATAAACACCTTAAAAGCCACTAAGAGGTAGACTACGACCGCAGTACTGGTTAACGACAGCAACCCCGTTGCTAGTACCACCCCAGTAGGGCGGCCTTCGACAGCATACCAAGGGGCGAAGCGTGGCTTTCCTATGCGGTTTGATGGATGCCAAAAGCAGCATCGTCCCTGCGATCAAGCAGGTGGTGCCTAGGTGATGGCGTGTGGCGTGAACAACCTCGGAGTAGTGTTGGTGCCCTATCCACCAAACGCAGTGTAGAGCCCAAAATGGTGGCTGACACTAACGTACCTATTGTGGTACCCTGTCCCCAATGATACGTGACTGACGTGTTGAGTGGCAAATTTTCCTACCACCCTGTACTAACAAAGCGGCTGAAAACAGCTTACGTATGCTCATATCCTCGAAGAAAGGTTCAAAACTCGGGTAACCATTACTTCACCTCACCACCGGCTCTTATCAAGAGCTTACCTTACAGCCAAGTACCCTGATCTCTACATCCCTGTATTATTAGGGCATTTCGTAGGTAAGAAGAGCACCAAGTAACAGCAGCGCTTAGCAGCACGCAGATCTTAAGCTTGCGAGCTCGCGCTTAAGACGCAACAGTTTTCCTCACTCCCCCACGCCCTACCAACGCAACGACACGGTCGCCACATAGTGACCAGCACCAGCGTTATGAGTTTGGGACTCTGCAGCGGGGCGCAGCCATAAGCTCCACTGCTTCACTTTCTAACACAACACCAATCCATAGTATGGACACTTTAAAGCTAACTAAAACTAATGGCGACACCACTGAGGTGACAGCCGCAGAGTATGGTCATTACATCTACGACCACTATGAGCAGCACGACTTTATCTGGTCGCAGGACTTCATGCGCTATCGCCGTAATCACGTGACAGCCTCCTTAGCAGCAAAGCTTAAGGCTGGTATGGACGAGCTCTCCTGTGCCTTGGTAGACCACATGGAGGACATGTATGATCTGCTGCCAATGTTAGGTCACGTTCTGATCCAAAAGGATGCGGTCTTAACCGCTGAGGATCAGAAGCGCTGTCAGTTATGGCAGCAAAAGGCTGCCAACAACGAGCTGCCAGACTTTTATAAGCAGCTACCAATGTTTTGTCAGCCAGAGTACGTCAACCAATACGGCCTCTACGACAGTGATCCTCAAGTGCTGGCCTACATCAACGGTAAGGACATCATCGACGGTGGCGCCTACATGGGTGACACCACGCTGTTGTTCCACGAGATGTTTCCACAGTCGCGTCTCTACGCCGTTGAGCCCGCATCAACCAACATCAAGTACATGCAAGAGCGCACGCTCGCGCCACTCCTAGGTCAGTCAGTCAGTCAGTCAGTCAGTCAATCGGGGGCGTCCCCGATGTATCTAAGCAGTGTGCGTTCACCATCCACGCCGCTCTAGGTGAGCACCACGATCGCATGACCATTACCAAACCATCTGGTCATGCCTCCTACTCGCTCGTGCTCAACGCTGATCATTCCCCGAATTATCTCAAGTACCGCAACGAGCAGTATCGTCCCGATATCGAGGAAGTGGACATCATTGCCATCGATGATTTAGTCCAAGAGCGCCACCTGAATGTCGGCCTCATTAAGTTCGATATCGAGGGCTTTGAACCCCAAGCCATGCGCGGTGCCTTGCACACGATTAAGACGCAGCGGCCTGTCATCATCAGCGCCATCTACCACACGCCAGAGGAGTACTACGAGCTCAAGCCTTACCTTGAGAGCTTAGATCTGGGCTATGAGTTCAAACTCCGTTACTCTGGCAGTAGACAGCCCTACTATGAGATCGTGCTGATCGCTACTCCCAAGATAAGCTAAGCCACACCGAACACATCTGGTGCTAAGCCAGATACCAGACAACAGCAGCGCACATAGCTCTATTTGTGCGCTGCTTAGTCATCCCACCTGTATCCGTACTGCGTTGGGTTAACGGCACACTTAGCTTGATGCCTGCAGACTACAAGGCTGCAGGCAATGATGGGACAAAGTGTACGTAGGCGTCATGGTTGCGGGCCCCTCTTATGTTCTAACACAACACACCCTGAGTACAGTATGGATACTTTGCAACTCACCAAAACTAACGGCGAAACCTATGAGATGTCGGCCTCGGACTACGGCCATCTCATCCACGACACCTACCAGCAGATGGACTTTGTGTTTGCCGCAGAGTTTATCCGCTACCGCCGCCAGCATGTGACTGCCACTTTAGCTGCCAACCTCAAAGCAGGTATGGACGACATCTCCTGTGCGCTGATCGACCACATGGAGGATATGTACGACCTGCTGCCGATGCTGCCTAAAGTCATGGTGAGCAACGCGGCGGTCTTTACCCCTGAGGATCACCAGCGCTACCAGTTATGGCAACAGATGGTGGCAAGCAAGAGCTTACCACCACAATTTGCGCAGCTGCCATCCTTCTGCCCTTCTGAGTACGTCAATAAATACGGTCTCTACGACAGCAAGCCACAAGTGCTTGACTACATCAATGGCAAGGACGTGATTGACGGTGGCGCCTACATTGGTGACACCATGCTGCTGTTTCACGAGCTGTTTCCCCAATCGCGCCTGTATGCCATTGAGCCCGCCTCGACCAATGTGAAGTATATGCAAGAGCGCACACTCTGTGAGCTCCTCAAAACTGACACACCACGCGTCTTTACCGTACATGCCGGTGTAGGCGAGCATCATGACCGCATGACCATCACTAAGCCGTCTGGCTTTTCCACCTACTCACTGCTATTTACCGAGGAAAATACTCCAAACTACAAGGAGCATCGCAGCGCAAGCTTTGTCCCTGATAGCGAGGAAGTGGACATCATTGCCATTGATGACTTAGTCCAAGAGCGCCACCTGAATGTCGGCCTTATCAAGCTCGATATCGAGGGCTTTGAACCCCACGCGTTGCGCGGTGCTCTGCACACCATTAAAACCCAGCGACCGGTGATCATCAGCGCTATCTACCACACGCCTGAGGAGTACTACGAGCTCAAGCCGTACCTCGAGAGCTTAGATTTGGGCTACGACTCATGTTCTCCAAAATAAGCATTGAAATGGCTTAAATATAGGGTTTTATGGACAAGGCTGTGGGGTTGCTATTTTGCCTAAAACAAGGCATAGTGCTTA
>CASEBB010000003.1 GCA_949286015.1 uncultured Succinivibrionaceae bacterium
CCATCAAGATAAACCGCTAATACAAGCCATCCAATAGTGATCTTCAAAGTAGATCGCTGATCGGTGTGGCTCGGTAAATACTTTTGAACTTCATCACTAAAGACCTACTGTTACGCCTCTTTGTGTGGGGGCTTAGAGTGGCTTCCTCTTACTCTTCTTGTCCTCTCACCGCGCCGCCACAGGACTACACCGCCACGCCTGTGCCAAAACGCAACATCTCCGTAACTTCTCCGTAACTGCACCACAACTTCTTTTCACCCGCCATTACCACGTTTCGCCTATCGCAACATAGCCTCTTTTGCTCAAATGCGCAAAATGAGAACTGGCCCCCATTTTTATGCACAACTACCCAAACTATGCGCATCTCTTTGCCAAAAGTGCGTACATCATCAAAATTAACGAGCGCAAATTTTCGTATGCTAAGGCGACACATGGCCCCCTTTTCAGGTGGCCTCCCCCATACATCTTCCTAAACTTAAGGAAAGAACCACGTCGCATAATGCATCGCGACATGGGGCGCTCACGAATTACTCAGGTTAAGAGGTAACTGCGTATGTCAGGAGTTTTGGGAATGATCCTCGCTGGTGGCGAGGGCACGCGTTTAATGCCACTCACCAAGTCGCGCTCTAAGCCTTCTGTGCCTTTCGGCGGCAGCTATCGCTTAATCGACTTCGTGCTGAATAACTTCGTTAACTCCGGCATCCTGCGCCTGTACGTTATCACTCAGTACAAGTCCCAGTCCCTTTATATGCACTTAAAGAACGGCTGGACGGTCTCCGGTATTCCTGGCTGCTTCATCGACCCAATCCCAGCCCAGATGCGTACCGGTAAAGAGTGGTACCAAGGCACCGCCGACGCTATCTACCAAAACTTAACCTTCATCGAGGATCAGTATCCTGATGATGTCTGCGTGTTCGGCTCTGACCACATCTACAAGATGGACATCCGTCAGATGCTGCACTACCACGCCTCCAATAAGGCCAGCCTCACCGTCGCTGCTATCCGCCTGCCATCTAAGCTCTGTGCTAAGGCCTTCGGCGTCATCGAGGTCGACCAAGCCGGCCGCATGATCGGCTTCGAAGAGAAGCCAGAAGTGCCAAAGGAGATTCCTGGCGATCCAGGCTACTCCTTAGTGTCGATGGGTAACTACATCTTCAACGCTAAGGTCTTAAGCCACGAGCTGCGCGTCGATGCTGAGGATCCAAACTCCTCCCACGACTTCGGTAAGGACATCATCCCTAAGCTCTTCCCACGTGGCAACGTCTTCGTCTACGACCTCTCCAATAACACCATTGAGGGTGAGCCATCTGAGGTGTACTGGCGTGACGTCGGCTCCATCGACGCCTACTGGGATGCCCACATGGATCTGCTGGTTCCTAATGCGCCATTTACCTTAATGAACTTAAAGTGGCCATTACACACCTTCTACCCACCTCTTCCACCAGCCCACTTCTCTGACACCAAGCAGAACCAATCGGTAGTCTCGCAATCGATGATCTCTGCCGGTTGCAACATCGACGGTGCCAAGATCAACAAGAGCGTCTTAGGCTTCCGCTGCGAGGCTCACGACGGTTCCTTAGTTGAGGAGTCGGTGTTAATCGGTGACGTCAAGATCGGCGCTAACTGCAAGGTGCGTCGTGCCATTATCGACCGCGACGTCGAATTAGCCCCTGGCTTCACCTTAGGCTATGACGAAGAGGCCGATAACAAGATCCTCACCCCAGACAACAAGAATGGCCCACAAAGATCCGCCGGTGGCATCATTGTGATCCCAAAGGGTGTGCGCTTAGGCTTCTAAGCCCTGTTTAGGTCTCTAAGCTGTGCTTAGTTTTCTAAGCTCCACTTAGTATCTAAGCCCCAACCAAAAGAGCGGCAGCAGTGAGTGGCTGCTGCTCTCCATACCGTCGCGGGGCCTAAAGCGGCGGTATGGCTAACCGGTTCTTAGGCCGTTAGATCTGTCTAGTCCTACAAAGCCTGCTGCTATTTTTGCCTGAATTTACTGAAGATACACCCGTATTGTGCCCTGCACTTTGGTGCCTACACTCAAGTGCCTGTACTTGAGTGCCACGTCCTGAAGTGCCCGCAAGCTCAAAGCTAAGCTCCCTGTGGAGCCACACGCAAAAGCATGGCTCTATGCCCTGCGCGGTAGGTGCAGTGTGAGCTTGAGTGCGCGTCAAGCGTCTGTCGCATAAAGCGTCTGTCTGGGGGTAACTTCACTATGGTGCACTCTATCCTTGCTGTACCACAGCGCAAAAAATGCGTAGTAATGCGTAGGCTTTAGGGGCAAAATAAGAGTTACCACAGTTTCTGTCTGTGGCCAATGTAAGTTGTGCCCTCACGCCCTACCCACGCCGTTCTTAAGGCCCTTGCGTAGTGCCTACGGTCGCAGCTTACTGGGAAAAAGTGGTAACTCCCTGCGGGCTTACCGCCATGATCCCGAGTAAAGCACTAATTCCACTTTGACCGTGCTCCTGCACATAGGCCAAAGCTATTAGTGTGGCCTTACTGCGGAACAATCCACCGGAGCGCTGCAGCCCTTCTACGACTGCACTGAGCTTAGGTAAAACCTTGGCTGTGGGCTAACCACTGGCCTAAGCTTAGCAAAGCATGGCTCGCCGTTTAGTTAGAGTAAAGGTGAACTTTGAACATCCTATTTATTTCCTCTGAGGTTGCAGACGTTTATAAAACCGGCGGTCTTGCTGACGTAGCTAAGGCGTTACCGGCTAACTTAAAGGCAAATGGCCATAATGTCCGTGTAGTTATGCCTGGCTACACCATTATCAAGGGCTATGAAAACTTCCCTATCATTGGCCACTCTAGCCTTAACCCAAACACCGATCGCCAAATTGACTACTCCATTCGTAGCACCAAGATCGGCAATGACCTTGAAGTCTGGCTCTTAGACTGCCCTCGCTACTACGATCGCACCTCGATCTACGGCGATAACAACCAAGCATATTGGGACAATGGTGAGCGCTTTGCGTTCTTAGCCGCTGCTGCTTTAGACGCCGCTCGTACCTTAGACTTTAAGCCAGATATCGTCCACTGCAACGACTGGCACGCTGGCTTAACCCCAATGATCCTGCGCATCAAGTATGGCGCAGATCCATTCTTTGATAAGACCCGCTCGATCATCACCGTCCACAACGGTGCCTTCCAAGGCGTCTTTGATCGTGGTCAGATCTACTTAGTCCCAGAGATCTGCAATGTCTACAATGACATGATCTCGCAGGGCTCCTACATCAATTTCTTAAAGTGTGGCGTCTTCTACGCTGACAAGATCACTGCCGTGTCGCCAGGTTATGCCCAAGAGCTGACCACCTACTTAGGCGGCCACGGTATGACCATCAACTTCCAAAACCGTGCTGCTGACCTCGTCGGTATCATCAATGGCTGCGATTACAGCGATTGGGATCCTGCTACCGATAAGTACCTCAAGATCCAGTACGACATCAACACCTTAGAAGAGAAGATCTTAGGCAAGTACCTCCTGCAAAAGGAGTTAGGCCTGCCAATGTGCGACGACCCAATTTACGGTATGGTCGCGCGTTTAACCGATCAAAAGGGTGTTGGCCTCTTAATCCCTATCATTGAGCAGTTCTTACGTCACCGCGTGCAGATTGTCATTGAGGGTACCGGCGATCCAAACTTAGCTAAGCAACTCCACGAGATTGCTGACCGCCACCCAGACAAGATGATCTTCCGCTCGGTGTACGATAACGCCTTAGCGCACCAGATCGAGGCGGCAGCCGACTTCTTCTTAATGCCATCGATCTTTGAGCCATGCGGCCTCAACCAGATGTACTCCTTAGCCTACGGTACTATCCCAATTGTCCGTGGCGTGGGTGGCCTGCGTGATACGGTGACCAACTACGATACCGATCAGCAAAATGGTAACGGCTTTATCTTCTGGGATCCAAACCCAGAGGAGCTCTTAAGCTGCTTACGTCGTACTCTGATCTTCTATCTGGAGGATCCTGTCGAGATGCAGCGTCTGCGCTTAAACGCTATGCGCGTGCGCTTTGGCTGGGAAGAGTCCTGCAAGAAGTACGAGGATCTGTACAAAGAGGCCTTAGCCAAGCCAAAGTGGTGGTAAGCCAGCCCTTATAGTGGCTTAAAGCCACCAAGGGCTTAAAGCCACATAAACTCCCCCACAGCAAAGGAGCAGATGCGTCAGCATTTGCTCCTTTGTTGCGTTTAGGGCATCATAAGCGCTCTTTGGCATGATTGTGACCTTTATCTCCGACCGTGAGGAGGTCTGGGATAATTTTGGTCAAGCTGATAAACACACGGTTTATGGGCATGCATCAGACTATCTCGAGGTAACACTTGAGCACAAAGTAATGCACTTTACCTCAGTTTTGTGGCATAAGTCCCCTTGCTTTGGCCCATATTACCTTTAAGTAGGTGACCAAGAAACGCCTTATTTATGGGGTTTATAAAATTAGCTTAGACCTCCTCACGGTCGGTTATCTCTCATGAAAATCGTGATTCCTACCGAGCGCAGTACGGCGCTCATTGACACCTTTTTACCAGTGTGGGAGCGCTCTGTGCGCGCCACCCACACCTTCTTAAGTGACGCCGAGATCGCCACCATTAAGACCTACGTACCTGAGGCCTTTAAGGGTGTACAGCATCTGGTGCTGGCCTATGATGATGATAACGATACCCCTCTGGGCTTTATGGGCATAAACGAGCACAACCTCGAGATGCTCTTTTTAGATCCAGCCTATCGTGGTCAGGGCTTAGGCCGCACCTTACTGCAATACGGCATCGACAACTATGGTGTGGACACCTTAGCTGTAAACGAGCAAAACCCTAGTGCCCGTGGCTTCTACGAGCACATGGGCTTTGTGGTGTTTAAGCGCACGGAGCGCGATGAGCAGGGCGGCCCCTACCCACTGCTCTATTTACGCCGCGAGGCCTAAGCGCCAGCGACTACAACTCTTGGTGGTTAAAAGCGCATCACTTCCTCCGAGATACCGCCTGCTTTACACCATCACGCCAGCAACAAAAAAGGCCATGTACTCTCAGCACATGGCCCTTTTGCTCAGTGACGGTACCCCGCACGCTTGATGCGCTGGATCTTACCTATCTGTGAGCTTACAGCAGCTCACTACTGCTGCTACTTCTGCGAAAACGCAGCAATAGCCTGCTCAATGCGCTTAAAGGCGCGCTCGCGGCCCACCAGCTCCATGGTGTCACCAATACCAGGAGACGATGGCGTACCCGTCATCGCTAAACGCAGTGGCTGGCCTACCTTTGCCATACCCACCTCATGCTTAGCAGCAACCCCCTCAAGAGCCTTATCAATAGTAGCGGCTTGCCACTCCGCAGCAGGAATAGCCTGTAAGGTCTCGAGGCTATCCTTTAAGATCTCCACCGAGTTTTCCTTAATCCACTTCTTGACGCCAGCTGCATCGTACTCCTTGATGTCCTCAAAATAGCAGCGGGCCTTCTCCGCCATCTCCTTTAAGGTATGAGCACGCTCGCAGTAGTTCTTCACTACCAGCTCTAAAGCAGGGCCCTCGACCTTATCCGTGTCGATGCCTAAGCGGCCTAAGTGCCACTTGAGCTCCGTGGCGACTTCCTCACGTGGCAGCGTCTTCATGTAGTGGGCATTGAGCCACTGCAGCTTCTTGGTGTTGAAGCTTGAGGCGGACTTGTTAATCTGCTCTGGGGTAAAGAGCTCGATCATCTCTGGAACCGAGAAGATCTCCTGATCACCATGACTCCAGCCTAAGCGCACTAAGTAGTTGACTAAGGCCTCAGGTAAGTAGCCCTCTTCACGGTACTGCATCACGCTCACAGCACCATGACGCTTGGAGAGCTTGTTACCGTCGTCACCTAAGATCATGGCCACGTGACCAAAGACTGGCTCTTTGACGCCTAAGGCACGGTAGAGGTTGATCTGACGTGGGGTGTTGTTGACGTGATCATCACCACGAATCACGTGGGTAATACCCATGTCATAGTCGTCGACCACGACGCAGAAATTGTAAGTCAGCGAACCATCGGAGCGCTGAATAATAAAGTCATCCAGCTCGCTGTTTTGGAACTCGATATGGCCCTTGACCATGTCATCAAACGCGACCACGCCGGTGTCTGGATTTCTAAAGCGCACCACGTATGGCTCATCTGGGCTGTGCTCAGAGTGGTCATCACGGCAGTGGCCGTCATAACGTGGCTTTAAGCCCTTTTCCTTTTGCTCGTTGCGCAGGGTCTCTAAGCGCTCTTTGGAGCAGTAGCACTTATAGGCCTTGCCCTCAGCTAAGAGCTGGTCGATCACCTCACGATAGCGGTCATAGCGCTTCGTCTGGTAGTAAGGGCCCTCATCCCAATTTAAGCGGAGCCACTGCATGGACTCTAAGATAGCGTCGATGGCAGGTTGGGTGGAACGTTCGCGATCAGTGTCTTCGATGCGCAGTACAAAGGTACCGCCGCAATGACGAGCATAAAGCCATGAAAACAACGCAGTTCTGGCACCACCCACATGCAGATAGCCCGTTGGTGATGGCGCAAAACGAGTCTTGACCTTTTCCATCGAAAAAATTCCTTGATCGCTGCAAATCGACTCAGCAGTGAACTGAGCACAGATAAGCTTTACCGCTCGTGCTGATTGAAGCAGCTGCACTGGCAGCTGGGGGTTGCGCTAGCAAAGCCTAAATTGGGCTATTTTACCACCGAAAGCGCATTGCGGCTTGAGCTCATGGTGCGCACAAGGAGCGCGCATGGTGCCAAGCCCCAGCCACGTGTACGCTCCTGCATCTTACCCGCGCTCGGGCCCGATCACTACCACTACAGGCATTACAGCGCCCGCCCCATTACGACGTCTGCTGCCAAACTGCCAAGTATCGCCAGTCAGCAGCAAGAGCTGACAGCAGGAGGAGGTGATGGTGGTGCTGGCCACCACATAAGGCTGCCTCAGGATAACTTACTCTGAGGTAGCTCGCTACCCACCATACGCCTGCTATAGCCCTGTGGAGACAGCGTCCCCTTGGCGACTACTTGCTGCTGTGGTTGGGCTTTTACGGCTGCATTGGCGACGGCGTTTGCGGCTTTGTCTGCCAATGCACCCTGCCATGCTTCACTTGCTGTTGGGTCAGCACATTGAGCGGAGGAATGTAGCCCTCATGGTGCTCAATGCCTGCATCTGTTTGCGTCAAGGTGCGCCACGCACAGATCTGATGATCCTTGTCGCTAATGACCAAGATCACGCCAGTCTGCGGCAAGTCATTATCAGTGAGGTTGCTGCCATAGCCTCTTTCTAAGAGCTGGGTCTCGCCATCGGTAAGACGAGTGAACTTATGATGCTCAGTTTTTTGTTCGGCACCTAGACGCTTAAGCTCAATAGGATAGAGGTGATCAGGGGTGACAGCCACCAAATCACACCGCCCAAGGGTGTTCACGACTTCTTCTGAAACCTTAATGAAGTTAGCGCTCAGGAATCTTGCTATGAAGGCACGGTATAGCTCCTCATTGGCATAGTTCAGGATCTTAGAGTGAATCTTACACAGGATCTGGTTAAGCCTAATGCACATGCACTCGATGTCACCAGCAAGAAGGCTCTTTTGCGCATCAATGCCCTCAGATTTAAGCGCCTTGCTCTTATCGGCGTCAAAGTTCACCAAGTAGTCGGTCACCACTGGCTCAAATTTTTCTGCCACTTCTTGATTGGTAACACCGCAGTTAAATTCTCTATTACTAGATTCAGGGTCACCAGCCAAAGACTTAATGGAGAAGTAGCCAGCCTGCACCAAGAGCTGCTTGAACTTAACGGTGCCGAAGAAAAAAGACTCACAAAGCTCATCTTTAGTCAGCGTCAAATGCTGCCGACAAATCTGGCTGAGGTCTTTTTGCTCCATAGGATGGGTGCGCAAGAAAGAAGTTAACGCTACGCTAGCATTGGCGCTGTTCATCCAAAAGTTATCAAACACCAGCTGCTTGTTAGGCATCAATAATTGAGCAAAGAACCTGTTGATGGAGTACGGACAATACACCTTGACCGAGGCATTCTCGTCAAAGCAAAAGCCATCATAATACTGTTCCAGTTGCTCCATTAGCTGCTCTTCGGTAATGTTAAGCTTCTTGGCAGCACAAGTGATGTGAGGCGCAAAGTTGGTGCGCACTTCATTGTGGGTATAGCCCAGCAAATCCGCCCAATAAGGCTCCATGCTTAAGTCTTGGACATCCTGCCCCGAAAACAATGATGTTTCACGGTAGCGCATAATACCCGTGATCAACATGAAGCGCACATTTGGCAATAACCGCAACCAAACGTAGAAATCTTTGAGTACCGTCTTGGCGACGTTATATTTGTCTTGATTGTTTAGGCTGCCAGACAGAGGATCATCCCACTCATCAATAATGAAGACCAGCTCGTGCTGTAGCGCAATCTGGTTAAATTTGCCTAAGAACCCAGAGAGGGTAACGTCCCTCTGAAAGCTCTCCACCTCAGGAAAACCAGCCTGACAAAAGGCATTGACTACTGCATCTTTAAGGGACGCCTCAAACTTGCTGATATTATTGCCGCCAATAGCTTTAAAGGAGAGGCTAATCACTGGGTAAACATTAGGTTCTGTCCACAGATCGTAAACGGCTGTGCCCTCAAACTTACCCTTGCCATGAGCAAACAGCTCATGCAGCATGGAGCACAAGGTGGTCTTACCCATACGCCGTGGGCGGCCAATGAAAACTGCATTGTATTCCACAAGCTCTGCCAACTTAGCGGTTTTGTCGACAACCACATAGTCACGGGCTTTGTTCACAAACTTGTTCCACTCTGAAACACCCAACGGGATTTTTTGCAGTGCAGAGTCATCCTTAGAGCTTTGCAGTGCAGGCCCCACTAACGTGCGCTCTTGCATTAGTTGCGCTATCGGCTTAAGTCTTAACATACAACTCACCTCGACAAGATTCACAGTGGCCTCAGTCCGTATAACGACATCTTACCAGTTTTGGCACCTCATGCAGGCCACATAAAAGCGCTTTTCCCTCCAACCGCTGAGCAAGCAGTCCTGCCCCCTCATTGTCCCTCACTGGGAGCTATTGGAATGCATGGGCGTTAAGTTAAGCAAAAGCGCTTAAACATCAGCACCAGCGCCACTTAAAGTGGCTTTTAGGCCAGTCGATTGGCATTTTAGCCTTAAAACCTCTTTTCCTAACCCAAGCGAACCACTAACTTAACGCTCATGATTGGAATGTAGGCTACCTGCGCCCTAACAGCTCCCGTCTTTGCCGCCCTATAGCGCCCTCCCCAGTAACGCCCCGCTAACTTTGTGCACCACCGCCAATCCTTTTGCGCAAAATTTGTTGTATGGCACGCAAAAAGATTTGTCATTACGCTAATATGCCATTATCGCAAGACTCAGGACAGGACGACTACAGTGAGCACGCCAAAAGATTCTGCTTCAGTTCTCCCCCAATCGAGCACGGATAACTCTGCCATTCAAGTGCCAGAGGCCATCACACCTGCGCCCACAGATACCACCACGCCAGTAGACTTACAAGCACAACCATCTACTACTGACTCTACCAATCCTACAGCCCAGCCTCCTCTACAGGCTCCAGTCGCTCCTGCCATTCCTGCCACTACCTCCCAAGATGCGGCAAACTTCACTGCCGTCCCAACCGCTATTCCTGCCGATCCCCAAGCTGCTGCCGCCTCAGCTCAAGCTGCAGCCGCCGCAGCGGTGCAAGCTGCCTCAGCTGCGACCCAAGCTGCTGCACAAGCTCAAGCTGTAGCCAAAGCAGCCGTTGCTGCTGCTAATGCCGCCACGCAGAGTGCAGAGAGCACCGAGAACGAGAACGCAGAGGACGCAAGTACTCCTGAGAGCGCTACTGGCAGCAATGGGGATATCGTCCAAGCAGCAATGGTCAATGGCGACCTGATGCAGGCATCTACCGCCGCAGCCGCTGCGGCCGCAACCGCCAGCACCCCAACAGCGCCAGAGCAAATGCAAATGCAAGCCGCAGCTGCCAACCTGTCCCAGCAAGCCACAGTCAGTGACTTTGCCGTGAGTGGCCTTGACTACAGTAATGACACGGCTGACACGACTCCAGCCTCTGACATTAGCACGGCGCAAGGCACAAGCAGCAGTGCTACTCCTACAGCTGCTACTGATAGCGCTCAGTACAGTGAGGAGATGCAGTTTATCCCTGACAACAATGTGCCGTTTACCCCAGATGACGATGACGAGCATCTCATCTTACATGGCACCCCCGCCAGTCGCGGTATTGCGGTCGGGCGTATCTCCTTTTTACAGCGCTCTGCTCCTGCCGCCTCCAAACAGCACATCGATGATGTCGAGGCGGAGTTAAACCGCTTTGAAGCCGCCCGTGTTGAGGCCATTGCGCAATTAGGCAAGCTCTACGAGATGACCGTAGAGAAGCTCGGTGAGCAAAACGCGGTCGTCTTCCAGATTCACCAAATGATGCTCGACGATCCTGAGTACGTCGACGCCATTCGCACCACCATTAAGGACGAGCAGGCCAACGCTGAATATGCGGTCGATGCCACCGGCCAGCGCTTCTCTGACATGTTTAGTCACATGGACAATGACTACATGCGGGGCCGAGCTGCCGACGTCCTTGATGTCTCACATCGTCTCTGTGACATCCTGCATCAGCACGCTGGTGTCTCCATTCACCACAATCTGGTGCAAGCCAACGAGCCAATTATTCTGGCTACCGATGACTTAGCCCCATCGGAGACGGTACAGCTCGATCAGAACTTAGTACGCGGCATTCTCACCTCTGAGGGCTCTTCACGCTCGCACACCGTTATCTTTGCCCGCACCTTAGGCTTACCAGCGGTCATCAACATTGGTAACCAGTTAAATAAGGATTTAGAGGGCAAGCTGGCCATTGTCGATGGTGGCGCCGGTGTCGTCATCATTGACCCAGATGAAAAGACCCTCTCTATTTACGCCGAGCGCAAGCGTACTGAGGACGCCTTACGCGCCCGCTTAGAGCAATTCCGTGGTAAGGAAACCCGTACCTTAAGCGGCCGCCGGATCCTGCTCTTTGCCAACATTGGTGCGGTCTCTGACCTCGACATTGTCAAGACCTCTGATGCTGAGGGTATTGGCCTCTTCCGCTCTGAGTATATCTACCTCTCCTCTTCAGATTTCCCGACAGAAGAGACGCAATTTAACATCTACAAAGAAACTCTGGCGGCAATGGAAGGCAAAAAGGTGGTGATCCGCACCTTGGATATTGGTGCGGATAAGACTGCTGATTACTTCATGCTCAAGCCTGAGGAAAACCCAGCTATGGGCATGCGCGCGGTGCGCATTTGCCTGTCGCGTCCAGAGATCTTTAAGACGCAATTGCGCGCCTTATACCGCGCCTCGGTTTACGGCACCTTAGCCATCATGTTCCCAATGATCTCCTCAGTAGAGGAGGTAAAAGAGTGCCTGCGTATCTGTAAAGAAGTGCAGGATGAGTTAACCAATGAGGGTAAGCCTTTCTCTGACCACGTCGAGCTGGGCATTATGATTGAGACGCCAGCCTCGGCGATCATCTCTGACCTGCTGGCCGAGTACGTGGACTTCTTCTCCATTGGTACCAATGACCTGACGCAGTTTACGCTGGCAGTTGACCGCCAAAATGCGGAGGTCGGTCGCTTCTTAAATCCATACCACCGTGCAGTGATCCGTCTCATTGAGATGACCGTGAAGAATGCCCACAAAAACGGCATCTGGGTCGGTGTCTGCGGTGAGCTGGCAGCTGATGAGGGCTTTACCCACGAGCTGGTGCGCATTGGTGTGGATGAGATCTCTGTGGTGCCATCATCGATTCTGATGCTGCGTGCCCGTATTTCGACCTTAGGCTAACGCCTCAGGATGGCTCAGGCCTGTGTACCTTGAGGCAATGCCACACCGTCGCAGCAGCCTTGTCACTTCCTGAGTGGGCCAAGGCACAGCTGCGCTGAAAGCTGCCGTCAGTGGTGCGCAGCCAAGTTACACTAAGCTTCAGTGCTGGAGCTACGCTACGTTACGCCCTGATCTTAGGGTACCACCTGCCGCTCTTTGCTCTACCGGTGGGCTTGCCTTCAAGCCTGCCCCATCAGCACTCAAAACATCATCCCCTGTGCCGCTTTTAGGCACCAACCTTTTACTCACGCCCGTTCACTTGCCCCCAAAAGACGCTCCCACCTCAGACTAATACCATGCTAAGTCTTGGTTTGCTATTATGGGCCCGCATTTTTCTGCTCGAGGATCATTTCCATGGCTAAATGTGTTGTCATCGCCGATGAGATCACAGGTGCAAGTGCTGTCGGCGCCTTACTGCAAAAGAACCGCTCTAGCGTTTGCTCCCTGATTAGCTCGCGCGCTCTCAAAGATGCAGCCACGCAGGAGTTTGATTGCATCGTCTACGCAACCAACAGCCGCAATCTCACTCCTACCCAAAGCTATCAAATGGTCTTCTACGCCGGTAAGCTCCTCAAGTCCCCTGAGGTTAAGCTCTACGCTAAGCGTATCGATCCCGCAATGCGTGGTAATACCTGCACCGAAACTCAGGCCATCTTGGACGCCTTAGGCGATCAAGACCGCGTGGCGATCGTGGTGCCTGCCTTCCCAGAGCTCAAGCGCTCCAATGTGGGTGGCTACATGCTCGTCGACGGCAAGCCAATCCAAAAGTCCTTAGTGGGACTTGATGACCTGCGCCCAGCCGCCAGCGGCCGTATTGCCGACCTCTTTATCGAAAAATTCAACTACAAGACCGAGATTCTCTACTTAAAGGATCTCTTCCACGGCCCAGACTATCTGGCTAACAAGATCAAGTCCTTTGCGGAAAACGGCGCCCGTGCCATTGTCCTTGACTGCACCTCACAGCAGGATATCAACACCATTGCTGATGCCGTGCTGAAGTCTGGCATTAAGTTTATTGCTGTTGACCCAGGCCCATTTACCGCGACCATGGCCCGTAAGGTGATGCGTGCCGTCTCTGATGAGCAGGTCGCTAACCAAAAGATCTTTGGTCTGATCGGTGGCTCCAATCCGCTCATTGCGGCGCAGGTTGAGATGCTGCGCCTTGAGGAGAACACCCTCTTTGTGCCGGTGAAAAACATCGATCTTATCGATGATGACCAAAAGCGCGCCGCAGAGATCGAGCGTGTGGTCTCTAACATTGTGGCCCGTGCCGATGAGTACACTACGGTCTTTGCCGTCTCAGATCACTTAGGCGCTAATGCGCAAATCCTCATGAACTTTGCCAAGATGTTAGAGGAGAGCAAGCGCAGCCGTGTGGAGGCTATGGACTTAATCTCCACTGCCTACGGTCAGATCACTCACTTAGTGCTAGAGCGCTGCCCTAACTTTAAGGCAATCTACTCCGCTGGTGCCGAGTACACGGTGGCCATTTGCCGTGAGCTTAAGTCGATTGGCTTTAATATCCAAGGACAGGTACTGCCTCTTACGGCCTATGGACAGTTAATCGGTGGCTCCTATGATGGTCTTAAGTACGTGGCCTCGGCCTCGTCAGCTACTGACCCTGACACCTTAGTGCGCTCGATTCAGTACTTAAAGCGCAAGCTGGTGCTGTAGTAGCGACCGCTGGCGACCTCACTCCCACCAACGCGACACTCACCACTCCCCGCAAGCAGTCCCCTTAGCGGGGGCTTGCTTTTGCCACGCGCATTATTTACAATGCATGCCGTTATGCGACTTTAGTTTAATGGTAGAACAAAAGCTTCCCAAGCTTTTGGCGCGGGTTCGATTCCCGTAAGTCGCTCCAATCACCTCTCTGCTTTTAGGCTACGTCCCTGAGCGTACCGCATCTCTTCTCGTCTTTTCCTCTTCTTTCCCCTTTCCTCTTGTTCTCTTCACTTCTGCTCTGCCCTTATTGTCGCCACATCATTGCTGTGTCTGCTCAGCGCGCCACGTTGGTCGGTTACAAATGCCAGTAAAGTGTGTTGCAGGCGCTCGCCCTCAGATGGCCCCGCAGAAGGTTCTACCCCAAGAGGATCAGGGCACGCAAAGACAACAGCTTCCTTAAGTGCCTATCCCTCAAAGACTGGCCTATAGCCACGCAGTGCTTCAGTTGGCCGCCTGTAGTCCTGACCTTGAGTATCCCAAAAAGCAAATCTCAAAGGAGGTAACTGCCTACAATCAGGTGTTTTACCCTGAGAGTAGGCGTTGCTGAGGCGCTACTCTCGAGATAAGATGCTGTCTGGCGCTTTTAGGTTACCTACTCCTGACCGCTACAGCTTATCTCTTGCGGTCTCTTAGTTTCCGTGGCTGGTGCTGCTGCGGCTGCGCAGCAGGCTTAGGATTAAGCTCAGGCTCAAGCGATATAGTCCCCTCCTCTCCTGTAATGAAGTTCGCTGCAAGCGTGGTCTCCTGCAAATAGCCCGCAAATGCATAGCAAAGCGACAATACAGGCAAATAGCTGTAAGGGTCTATTACCAGCTGCGAAGCAGCATCAACGAACACCACAACAGTGTAAGGAGGCATTACAGCGCTTTGCGGTGCAGGTTCAGTCATCTATCTTTGCTCCTGTAGGCATTTGCAGCGCATCACGCGCACCAGCTAGAAAGAGCCCGAGCGCGGCATGGTATGCTTGTACTTTACCCAATCCTCGGCATCATGGCCATCATCATCATGATCATGGCCAGAGTCAGCACTACCCTCGTCATCATCATAGCCATGGCGGTCATGATCACCATAACCATCGCTATCACGGCCAGAGCCGTCATCTCCGTAGGGTTCAAGCTGCGACCATGGCCACTGCTGCCCCGCAGAGCCGTCACCATAATCATGCTCGTCGCCCTGCCACGGGATAGTAAGATCGTCCTCGCCCCAGTTATCATTCCAAGGAATGGTGATATCGTCCTGCCCTTGTTGCGCGAACCACGGATCACTGCTCCATGGATAATCCCCACCATTATCGCTCCACGTCTGAGCTGTAGCCACGTTTAGACAAGTGGCACCTGATACGAATCCCAGCGGCAGCACTAAGCTCAAGACGCACTTGCGTGCGCATAGACGTGAAAACACGCAGAGACGGGACAACAGCGGCAGCATCACTCTATCCTCCGTAATAACGCTTGCTACTCAAGTAGCTCACAGTGCAGACAAGCATACAACAATTACGAGGCGAGAAAACGGGTTCTAAGCAGAGTTTGGTGGATACCAAAGCAGCATCCCGCTGCGATCACTCATGGGGCTCATGTGATGGCGTTTGGCGGGACTCACCTTGGAGTAAAGCACCCTTCTTCAAGGTCACTAACAATATGGGGTACCGCACAAGGCCTGCTTCCCTGTACAGGGATAACCTCATGGGTAGATCACGTTGCTTTTCCCTGCCGCTAAAACAACAAAGGCCGCCTACTGGCAGCCCCTGTCTTCATTCCCAAACAGCACTAATAAGCTGTGGCGTAGCTTACTAAATCAGCTCCGCCGTCGTCTTTAAGAAGCCGTTTTGGATCACGTAGCGGATCTTAAAGTCATCATTAAAGATAATTAAGTCCGCACGGTAGCCCGTGTCGATGTAACCGCACTCCTTGTCTAAGCCCAGCACTCTTGCTGGTACCGTCGAGGCCGCCATTAAGGCCTCATCAAGTGGAATGCCGCAGGTCTTTACTAAGAACTTCACACCATCCATCATGCAGATGTTAGTGCCCACCAGCGAGCCCTTAGCGTCGATCAGACCACGCTTCGCGTCGTTAAACACTTCCGTGCCCGCAATGGTAAAGCTGGTCATCAGCTCAGGTGAGCCCGCCACCGCCTGCGAGTCGGAGACAATGTACATGCGGTCTTTTAAGAGCTGGTGAATGATACGCACAATGGCAGGGTGCACGTGACGGCCATCGGCAATCACACCGGCGCTTACCGTCTGCGCATTTAACACCGCACCAATGAGGCCAGGCTCGCGACCATTGACCATACGCATGGCGTTAAAGAGGTGGGTCACATTGGTCACACCCAGTTTAAACGCCTCAACCGCATCATTAAACGAGGCATTGGTGTGACCTAAAGACAGGCGCATGCCCATGCCTAAGAGGTCGACTAAGAACTTGCCTCGCACCACCTCCGGCGCAATCGTCATGTAGGCGATGTTGTCGATGTTCTCACGTAAATAAGTGATATCCGAGCTGCTAATACCACGGATATAGCCACTGCCATGGAAACCCTTACGCTCTGGATTAATGAACGGCCCCTCAAGGTGTAAGCCAGGGCACACACCAGGGTGCTTGTCCATAAACTTACGCACCGCTTGCAGTGCACGCGTCATACTCTCACGTGGGCCTGAGACCAAGGTCGGCACAAACGTTAAGGTGCCGTGCAGGGTCTGCCAGCGACGCATACGCTCAAGACCATCTAAACTCAGATCGGAGCTAAAGGTCACACCCGCACAGCCGTTAACCAAGAGGTCAACAAAGCCTGGGGCGACGTGCATGCCATTGAGATCAATCTCTTCAGAGGTGCCGTCCTCAAGCAGCACCGGATCCAAAGGGATGATGCGGTGATTCTGCACCGCTAAGCTATCAGCACCATCAAGTACACCACGGGTCAGGTGTAACTTGGCATTGCGTAAAATAGTTGCTCCCATCTTGATGGTATCCGCTATTCAATCCAGCGCGCGAGCGCATCTCTCCTAAGCACGGGCAGCAGCCCTTTACTTAGCCCTTAGCGCTCTTTACCTACCTACTACCTGCTTTAGCCTATAGCGTGTAGTCAACAGCGCCACACCAGCGAAAGTCGCAACCTCAAGCGCAGCATCTTGACGGTACTAAAAAGCAGCAGGCGTAAGCTACGTAGCTGCTGCTTAGCCTCAGTACGCTTGTATTTGCTCTGAGGCTTGCTGTTCTGTAAGTTTAGTGGTCTGCGCCACAGGCTCTGCCTATACCACAGGCTTACTGCACCTGTGCCTGCGCCGCTACTCCTTTGCCGCGTCAGCTGCACTTGCTGACGGGTCCTTGCTGGAGTCCTGAGCAGAAGCGGCAAGAGCTTGCTCTTGTAAGCGTGCTGCTTTCTTCGCCCGCTTGGCCGCAAAATCAGGCTTGCCCTTGTTCTTCTTATCACGCAAGCGCACCTTTTTACGCGGCTTCTGCTCGTCTTTGTTGGCAGCTGCTTTCTTGGCAAAACCACCATGAGGATTGGCGCGGCTGCGCTTCTTCTCACTCGGGTGATTTGCCCCCACCTCCGCAAAGGAGGCACACAGACCTTTAATCGCACGGCGCTCAATTGGGCGCTGGGTATAGCGCTCAATGCGCTCTAAGGCCGTAAACTCAGTAGCCATCACTAAGCTTACGACCACACCCTTAGCGCCTGCGCGCGCAGTGCGACCCGCACGGTGAACATAGATCTCGCTTTGCTGCGGCAAATCATAGTTGTAGACGTATTCCACGTCATCAATGTCTAAGCCGCGCGAGGCCACATCTGTGGCCAGCATTAGATTCACCTCGCCGTCACGAAAGCGACGTAACGCCGCTGTACGCTCAAGCTGCGAACTTTCGCCCTTGAGGGTAGCAAAGCTCATACCTTGCCTTTTCAAAAAAGCAGAGAGGTGGGCTAAGTGATCCTTGGTGCGCACAAAAACAATGGCGCGCGCCTTAACCGTGGTGAGCAGATGCAGCAGGATCTTATCCTTTTGCAGATCTGAAGCAGCGTAGTAAGCACGCCCCTGTAAGAGCTCGGGCAGCTTCTCTACAGCCCCCGTGGCCACCGCCTCTGCCGCCGCTCCCTCTTCCCCGCTGGCTGCAGCAGCCGCGAGGTTAGAGCCATTGGCGCCTAAGATGATCTCCACGGGATTGTTGAGCACATTACGGGCAAAGTCCCGCACCCCGAAGCCCTCTAAGGTCGCCGAGAAGAGCATAGTCTGATAGCGCTCGGTGAGCTTACGAGTAATAGCGGCGATATCGTCTCTAAAGCCCATATCCAGCATGCGGTCGGCCTCATCAATGATGAGGATTTCCACGGTCTTAGGCTCAAGCCAGCCCTTTTGCAAAAACTCTAAGAGGCGGCCTGGGGTAGCGCAAATGATCGTAGCTAAGTTTTCACGCTGGCGGACGCGGTCGGCACCACCAATCACGGTAGCCACGCCAATAGGCTCGGTGATTTCTCCTTCGGCGGCGCTAATGGCCTCATCCTGCACTTGCAACAGCTTTTGGGCAACGCTGCTGATTTGCTCTGCTAACTCGCGGGTTGGCTCCAGAATAATGCATTGCACGCCCTGACGTGGACGCTGGGCTAATCGAGCAATAATAGGCAGTAAAAAC
Source organism: uncultured Succinivibrionaceae bacterium (assembly GCA_949286015.1). Classification (GTDB taxonomy): domain Bacteria; phylum Pseudomonadota; class Gammaproteobacteria; order Enterobacterales; family Succinivibrionaceae; genus Anaerobiospirillum. The sequence goes on from CASEBB010000003.1 coordinate 18,227, forward strand.
GCAGCACTCTTACCGGTACCGGTAGGGGCACCACCTAAGACATCACGACCCTCTAAAGCCGGAGGCAGCACCAGCTTCTGGATAGGAGTTGGCTCCTCCCACCCTAATTGCGCCACGGCATCTAAGAGAAAGCCTGGCAGAGCAAATTCGTCAAACATACAGTTCTCCAAGAGTGTGGCGGGGTTACAGCAGCAGATCTTCAAAGAGCAAAGAACAGCACTGCAGAGCACAGCACCACTGCGCAGCTCTAATGTTAGGGCAGCCTCCCCTGAGGTAGCTTTCCCCTGAGGATAAGCCCTGCCCAAAGCTGCCTGCTCTCGCCATAAGGCAGGAGCACGCACCATGTGGCAGGCGGGTGGCAGGCGTCAGCTGGTAGCAGCCGTTATTGCTACCACTGTAGGACGTGGCCTGCACTCGCTCTGCCGTGGCTTTGCCTGCGGCGCGGCGGCACAAAAGTACGGTGCTAAAGCTAAAGGAAGCCTATTACACGCCCTCACGGCCTGCACGGGTGGCGTGGCAGGCAATAATGGTCTCTACCATTTGCTTACGCTGTGGGGTATTTGGCTCGGCGGTGTGATGCAGCCAGCGAAACAGCTCTAAATCAGTGGCGTCGAGTAAGTCCATATAGGCAGCAACGGTAGCTGCATCCATTTTTGGTAAGTCGTGCTCGACAAAAGGTAAGAGCATGAGATCAAGCTCACGCATACCACGGCGGGATTGCCACTTAATACGGCCCCAATTTACTTCGCTCATTGCAAACCTCCACAAAAAGGACGCCTAATGATACCGCATCGCGGCAGTGATGTGGCTTTAAGAGCGGTCAGTAAGGGGCGCCCAGCGTGGCAATTGTGAGGTTGTTGAGGGTGGTGAGGGAGTTGTGTGAGTGGAGGTAGTCTCGTGACATGAGAGCGGGACGCTGCTATGGCAAGCGCTCCCCACAGGCGGTAGCTCACCTGCGCCTCATAGGGATCACCGCGCTTCACAGCACCATTAGCCTCAGCACCGCGTGATAGCACTTTACGGGTGCTTGGGGCTGCACTTTCTACCAAAAGTGCCACCCCCTCTTTTAGGCTTATGCGGCAGTAGCGTCAGCAGTAGCGTCAGAACAGGCGTTTCTCCCAGTTTAGCCACACCTGCTATTAAGGTGTAGACGAGGGTACAGACACCGTCTCTATGAGGGTTAGCACTTAAGGCAATAACTCCGCAGAAGACACTCTGGCCATAAGTTGCCGCCTGCCCCGCCACTGAAGAGACAGGCGCCTCTTTGCTGACGCCATTGCCTGTAACCAGTGGAGCAACAGGAGCAGCCCCGCTTCCTCTGTGAGCACCCGCTCTCCCCACCGTTGCTCCAAGTGGGCACCGCAAAAGCGCTTGGCAGCGCCTGCTCTTGATAGTAACGCCGCCAACACTACTCTCAGGGTAAAACACCTGCTTGCAGGCAATTACCTCCGTTGTGATTTGCTTTTTTGGGATACTCGCGCTCACGGCTCTGGCGTCCGCGCTTACCCCGAGAGGTACTGCACCCCGCCTGCTTCTTAGCGCTACTCTACCGTTACCGACTTTGCAAGATTACGCGGCTGATCCACATCCGTACCATTAATCACAGCGACATGGTAGGCCAAAAGCTGCAGCGGCACCGTAAAGATCATTGGGCTAATAAACGGCGACACGTCGCTTACCTGCATCAGCACGCATTGCTGCGCTGCATCCGGCCCCAGCTCCAGATTGGTACCAGCAAATATGTACAGTCTGCCCCCACGCGCCCGCACTTCCTCAATATTGGAAATGAGCTTTGGTAAGAGCTTGTTATCTGGTGCCACCACGATCACCGGCATCTTGCTGTCGATCAGCGCGATTGGGCCGTGCTTTAACTCACCGGAAGCATAGCCCTCAGCGTGGATATAGCTGATCTCTTTGAGCTTTAAGGCACCCTCTAAGGCAATGGGGTACATCGGACCACGGCCTAAGAACAGGCTGTGCTCTTTACCCACAAACTCATGGGACAGGGCCTCAATCTGCGTATCCAGCTTTAAGACCTCAGAGATCACAGCAGGGGCGGAGTTTAAGGCCTGCACCATCTCTTTGCCCTTAGCCGCATCGATTTCCCCACGCTTGCGGCCTAAGGCTAAGGTCAGCATGGTGAGCGCCACCAATTGCGTCGTAAAGGCCTTAGTGGAGGCCACACCGATCTCGGTGCCCGCACGCGTAAAGAAGGCAAATTGGGACTCACGCACCAGCGAGCTATTGGCCACATTACACACGCACATGGTGTGAGCGTAGCCTTGGCTCTGTGCCAGCTTTAAAGCTGCTAAGGTATCAGCAGTTTCACCTGATTGCGACAGCGTCACAAAGAGGCTGTGTGGCGGCACAATAGTGCGCTTGTAGCGATACTCCGAGGCAATGGTGACCTCAGTGCTCACCCCCGCGTACTCCTCAAGAAAGTACTTACCGACTAAGCCTGCATGGTAGGAAGTACCACAAGCCACAATCTCGATGTGATCGATGTGAGCTAAGCACTCTAAGAAGTCGAGCTCAGCGGCGCCATCGTTCTTGGTGGCGTTGTAAATAAAGGCCCCGCTGGTGACGTTATCCTCACTTAAGCGGCCCATGAGGGTGTTAGCCACTGCCTCAGGCTGCTCAAAGATTTCCTTTTGCATGTAGTGCTTGTAAGGGCCCTTGCCTAAGAGCTCGCTGTTAAGCTCCAGCGATTGCACCTCACGTTGCACCTCATGACCCTGCGCATCAAAGATGTGGTACTCATGGCAGGTTAAAACCGCGCGGTCACCATCTTCTAAGTAGATAAAGCGGGACGTTACCGGCAGCAGCGCCAGCACGTCTGAAGCGGCAAAGTTTTCCCCAATGCCCACTCCCAGCACCAGTGGCGAGCCCTTACGCGCGACATAGAAGCGATCGTGCTCACCTTTTACCACCACGGCAATGGCATAGGAGCCTTGCACCTGTGCAAGCGCGCTATCTAAGGCCTGCGGCATGGCTTGCCCAGCTTGTTTACAACTATCGATTAAGGCGGCTAAGACCTCGGTATCGGTGTCGCTCTTAAAGCAATAGCCCTGAGCTTGGAGCTTGGTTTTGAGCTCTTGGTAGTTTTCGATGATACCGTTATGCACGAGGGTGATATCGCCCACGCAATGAGGGTGGGCATTGGCCTCAGTTGGTCGGCCGTGGGTAGCCCAGCGGGTGTGAGCCACACCTAAAGTACCGTTAGCATGGCGCTCGTGAACGAGGGCTTCAAGGGCACTGACCTTACCGGTGCTGCGGACTAAGTGACCGGCATCTTGAGGGTCAGAGGAGCAGACATACAGACCGGCGGAGTCATAGCCACGGTACTCGAGGGCGTGCAGGCCCACTAAGAGTATTTCTGCAATGGGACGTTGGGCGATGGCCGCGACGATACCACACATAATTCTTCCTTGCAGTTGATTGCTTGCTGATAGCTGAGGGCGAGACGATCGTAAAGACTTAAAGCGGGTGCGGGCAAACGGGCGGAAACAGAGTTGTTGCGGGCCTACGGCTCTTATTCTTAATCTGAGTAAGACACAAGGAGCAAAGCACTGGCAGTTCACTTGCGGGTACAGGGGAGTGGGTACTTGGGTAATGGGTGCTGGGGTGATGGATGCTCACCCTCTGGGTATGCGCACCATCCAACCATCCACAGATCCCTGCTTTTGGGGCCCCCTCTTTTTAGAGCCTTGAGGTAGCTGCCACCGCAGGGCATGTGGTGATCTTCACTCATGGAGTGATCTTCGCTCATGGTTTGAGCTCACCACCTCATCCTAATGAGGCTACCTTAAGAGCCCCTCTCCCTACTGTTTCTTACCAAAAGTTTCCACCCCAGCTTAAGGCTATATACCCCCTACTCTGCGCTGCAGCTCAGGTGGGTGCTTCCAACGCTGCTGACGCTACGCATCACGCCATTTATCACGTCAGTAGCAGTCCCCTGTCTTCAGGTTAGGACGTGGTCGTAAGACCCACCTAATAGAGGATGAACACTTGTGGTAATAAACCACCACCTTGAAGAGGGTGGCCTTAATGCCCATGCAGCGCACTTACTTCATAGGGGATTGCGTTTAGACCGCTACTGGCGCCTTAATCGCTGGGTATGGGTCGTAGTCCACCAGCTCAAAGTCATCGTAGTCGTAATCAAAAAGCGTTGGGGCCTGACGCTTAATGATCATCTTTGGCAGCGGACGTGGAGTACGGCTTAACTGCTCCTTAACCTGCTCAAAGTGGTTGTGGTAGATGTGGGTATCACCACCCGTCCACACAAAATCACCAAGCTCTAAACCGCACTCTTTGGCCATCATCATGGTCAACAGCGAGTACGAGGCGATGTTAAAAGGCACGCCTAAGAAGAAATCACAGCTGCGCTGATAGAGCAGGCAGCTTAACTTGTTATTGGCCACGTAGAACTGGAAGAGCAAGTGGCAAGGTGGCAGAGCCATCTTCTCCACGTCAGCCACATTCCACGCGCTGACAATGATGCGGCGGCTGTTAGGGTTGGTCTTAATCTCCGTAATGGCATTGGAGACCTGATCAATGATGCGGCCGTCTGCGCACTCCCAGTGACGCCACTGCTTACCGTAGACAGGGCCTAAATCGCCGTGCTCGTCGGCCCACTCGTCCCAGATGCTGACCTTATGGTCGTGCAAGTACTTGATGTTGGTATCGCCGTGGAGGAACCAGAGCAGCTCGTATATGATCGACTTGAGGTGTACTTTTTTGGTGGTCAGCAGAGGAAAGCCCTGACTTAAGTCAAAACGCATTTGTGTACCGAAAATGGAACGGGTGCCCGTACCGGTGCGATCACCACGATCGACGCCCTCTTCCATAATCTTTTTCATCAAGTCCAGATAAACCTGCACAGAGCAACCTCCAATAGGTTAAGGTCAGGGTAGCAAGCCCCACACAAAATAGTACCTAATGGTACCTTTTGCCCTGCTACTAAGCAATGCTGCTTTTGCAGCAGCTTACTGCGCACCGGCTGTAACCACTGCTGTGCTCTGCTCAGGTGCATTTTAGTCCCCTTAAACGAGCCAGCCACCCCACCACCTACCGCGCACGGACTAAAGCTACCTCTAAATAGCTCTCCGCTTCGCGCACCACCAGCAATTACCTCAATTACGCTCCAAAGCTCTCTCGTGGTGGTTCCCGCTAAGACGTGCTCATGGTGGTCTGCCCTTAGTGCCGCGCTCTTGGTACCCCTCCTTTGGCCATTAGACAAGAGTGCTCTCATCAGTGATGAATGCGCAACTGAGAGCAGGCAACATCACCAACCTCGAGATAAAAGGTGCCGATAAGCTTGAGCTTATCTTCAGCCGTCACTAACACCATACAAGGGCCACTACCACCCCGTGGCGTAATGGTGCTTTGCTCTTCCCAGAAACACCAACGGCGCCCGTAGGCGCCGTATCGTGAGGGGTGTTGCGTTGCGGCTAAGCCGCCGCAGAATGCTGGAAGCTGGAAGCCGCGTCGCCGCGCCCTAAAAGCAGTCACTGCTGCGGTTTTGCCGCCAGCAGCTCCTGATAAAACTGCACCATGAGCGGAAAATCCTGCATCTCCGTCACCATGTTCTGGTAATGCTGCCACACGTCCCCATACTCCTCAGGATGCGCCCGTACCTGATTCTCACAGTCCCTAAAGAGCATGCGCATGTGGTCACCCCACTGCTCAAAGCTCACGATATCCAGCCGCGATCGCGGCGCTAAGGCCTGAATGCGCTGCATGTTATCAGGCAGCGTCAGCAGCTTGATATGAGCCTTATTGAGCTGCTTGACCATAGCCACTGTGACATTTTGCGCACAAGTCGCCACGTAGCACAGCTCCGGCTTGGTGGTGCTCTTAATCTTGGCGATGAGGTCGTCTAAGCGCTTGGTCATATTGCTCTTACACCACACGGCACTGCCCATTTGCGTACCAAAAAGCGCAATATGCGCCGCCGATGGGGCTAAGAGTCCAATGGCACTGCGCAGCGATAAGTCCGCCATAGCGCAATGCTGCGCGCAAGGCACGCCCATGCCTATCAGCAGGCAGCCTAAGGCGCATTCCAGCTCCTTATCATTGCGCCCACGACGGGCTAAGCTACCCGCCTGCTTTAAAACCTCACCAAAGCCAGAATCGGCCATAACCACGTCCACCATCTGCTCTGGCGTCATGGTCTTTTGCGTGTCCTCATCGAGAAGCTCTGCTGCTACCTCCTGAAAAAAGCTCTGCTCTTTTGCAGGGTAACGCGCCGCGCAATCTTGCAGCACGTACAGCACAAACTCACTTGCATGCGTGGCAAACCACTCCTGAAGCTGCTGGCGCAAGGCAAGGGGATCAGTAGTACCTGCTGCCGAGAACTGCGTAGTCAAAGCTTGCACTTTGGCGGCATAGGACTCGTAAACCATGATCTCAGGGGTAGGGATGTATTTGTTGCGCCGTAAGCTGAGCAGAAACTTGTACTCAGGTACCGTGTACAAAAACAAAGCAGACTCCTGTGTAGTTTGCCATGATGCTGGTGGGAAAAGGAATGTGAGGCGCGGCAGCGCAGTGCTGTTGCCGCTGGTGGTAGGTATGACGTGAGTATCCCCAAAAAGCAAATCTCAAAGGAGCTAACTGCCTACATTCAGGTGTTTTACCTGATAAGAGGCGTTTGCTGAGGCGCTACTCTCGAGATAAGGCGCCGTCAGGCGCTTTTAGGTTACCTACGTATGACTGAGGACGCCAGAGGACAGCTGCCCCGCTAAAGGGTAGCTGCCGCCTTTACTAGTGGGAGATTCGCGCCGCAATTTTAGCTAAAAGGCCACTCTCTCTTGTGATAAAAGTGCTTGTGTCTGGGGTTCTACTGTCCCCAGTAAACTAGGAGCGCTATCTGAGCCGCGCCGCGCTTGTGGCGATGAGGTGCGGTTCTACCGCACTGCGATGCACTTGTGGGTTAAAAGTGCTTAGCGTTAATCTCGCTGGCCGACTCCTGATTGGAAAGGGCAATGATGCGGCCTAAGCCCTGCGCATTGGCGTAGTTATCGTACAGCGCCTTAATCTGCGAGCTCTCGGTTAAGGTCAGAGCCTGCTTGCCCACCTCACGCAGCTGCGCAAAGCTGACACGACGCAGAATGTACTTAATGCGCGCAATGTACGAGTAATTCATGCTCAGCGAGGTGTAACCCAGCGACAGCAGCATTAAGGCACCTAATGGGTCACCGGCAATCTCACCGCACACATTAATGCGCTTGCCATTAGCTTCAGCCTTACGCACTAACTCGTTCAGACAGCGCACCACACATGGATGGAAATGATCAAAGAAGCGTCTTACCTTTGGATTGGAGCGATCCACCGCCAGTAAGTACTGCGTTAAGTCATTGCTACCAATGGAGAAGAAGTCCACCTCACGGGAGAGCTCATCCATCATGTAAGCACAGGCTGGCACCTCGATCATGACGCCAAAGCGAGGCAGCGTCACTTCTTGCGCGGTCTTACCCCGCAGCTCATTGGCCACCTCAATAATGGCCTTTTTCACTGCCACTACTTCCTCAAGGCGCGACACCATTGGGATCATGAGCTCTAAGTTGCCGTACTTTTGGTGGGCTCGCAGTAAGGCTCTCAGCTGCGTGTACATGATGTTTGGCATGTCCAAAGTGACACGCACACCACGCCAGCCTAAAGCAGGGTTGGCTTCCTTGTTTGGCAGGTAGCTTAAGCCCTTATCCGAGCCAATATCCAAGGTACGGATGCACACAGGCTTTGGCGCAAAGGACTCTAACAGGTGCGAGTACCAATCAAATTGCTGCTGCTCACTAGGGAAGGTCTGGCAGAGCATAAAGGCAATCTCAGAGCGGTAGAGACCAATGCAATCCGTCTCACCAATGAGATTGCTGTCATTATTCTGGTTTAAGCCCGCATTTAAGCCAATGACAATGTGCTGCCCATCTAAGCAGTCCACTGGCTTCATGCTCTCACGGGCAAAGAGATCACGCTGCTCGCGATTTTGATTTACCAGCTGCTTAAACTCGTCAACCACACTCTCTGGAGGGTCTAAGATCACCTCACAGTTATGGCCGTCCACAATAATGGTGTGACCATCGATGTCGTTAACATTGAGGTTAACGCCCAACACCGAAGGGATGCCTAAATCACGGGCTAAAACAGTAGCGTGTGCACTGGTATCTTGTGAGGTAGTAACAAAGCCTGCAATCTTGTCCGCTGGCAGCTCTGCCACCATCGACGATGGCATATTCTCCATGACAAGGATGACCGGCTCAGAGAAATCAAACTCTTGATTGCAAGCGTGAATGAGGCGCGACACTAAGACCTGACCAAAGTCCTTGAGGTCGATAACGCGGGCGTTTTGGCCTTGCTTCTTAGCCTCAGCTAAGAGGCGCTCGATGACAATACGCACGGCCGAAGTGGCTAAGTACTTACCATCTTCAATGGTGCGCGTGATCTCATCCTGAATCGAGGTGTCATCTAAGAGGCTGCCGTAGCTGGAAATATAGCCAAAGACTGCTTGCCCCTTATCCCCCTCTTGCATCTTCAAGGTGGCACGATCCATCTCAATTTGCAGCTGGAAGAGCACCTGATTAAAGAGCTCGACCTGCATGAGAGGGTCATCACCATGTTGGATGCGCACGTCCTCAAGAGAGACCTCTGGCTGCCACACTAATGCAGGGGCAATGGCGATGTCACCGGTAGAGGCGAGACCCTTGATGCGCTGCAGCACGTCTTCTTCGACGCTGTTTTCTTCTTTGGAGCGGGCAATGAGCGAGCCTAATTGTGCGGCCAGCGTCACGAGGAAGGACTCCTCTTGCTCGCCGAACATTTGCTTAACCTTGCTTTGCACCACCAAGACGCCTAAGAGGTCGCCTTTGTTGAGGACAGGGACGCCAAGAAAGGAGAGGTACTCGTCTTCACCAACCTCTGGCAAGTACTTAAAGTTTGGATGGGATGGCGCATCCGCTAAGTTTAAGAGCTCACCGGTGGAGCCCACCACACTCACTAAGCCCTCATCGGCGCGCAGCGTGACCTTACCCACAGCTTGTTGTAAGAGGCCATCGGAAGCGACGAGGCGATAGCGCTTACGGAACTCATCAAAGAGGTAGAGAGAACAGCAATCGGCGTCAGTGGTCTTGCGAATGTTCTGCACCAAGAGCGCCATAGCTTTGGTCAAATCATGCTCGCTAGCCACCTCTTGCGTGATTTGACTGAGAGCCCGTAAAAATAGTTTGCCGTCCATCCAAGACCTCCGTGGGGTTTGTTAGGTCTACCTAGCTGCGGAAAAAATGACCAAAGAGAAAGCTTAGCGCCAAGTACATTCGCTGTCTACATTTGTAGTACATACATGTGAGCTTATCTAGGTTTTTTCTTCCCAGTAGTTGAGCATCATGACCACACATGACAGCGTACCGGCGGCGCCTTGGGGGAGCAAAAGTCGTGCACTGCCCTGTTGTGACTCTGTACAGCGCCCGCCCCTTAATGGTGCTGCCCTAGCAGCTTATCGTGGCAGATCTTCAGGTGCAGGCAAGTACTTTTAGCGGCGTTGCAGCCTTGGGGGAGCCTTTAGTGAGAGGCGTAAGGCGGCGGGGGCAAACTCAGTGAGCATTTGCCGGTAAACGTCACGCTTAAAGGGCACTACATGGCGAATGGGGTACCAATACGAGACCCAGCGCCAGCTATCAAATTCGGGGTGCTTGCTGCAATTAAAGCGCAGAGTGAGGTCGCTGTCCTCATCGTTAAGGGAGAGCAGAAACCAGCGCTGCTTTTGCCCTTGGTATTGTTTGTTGGCCTTGCTCACGTGCATGTGCTTAGGCACTTTGTAGCAGTAGTGTTTACGTGAGGTCTGCATGACGTAGACATCTTTGCTATTAAGGCCGGTCTCTTCGTAGAGCTCACGGTAGAGGGCTTCTTCCTCGCTTTCGTCTTCTTTGAGGCCGCCTTGGGGAAACTGCCAGGTATTGTGGCGGACGCGGCGGGCCCAGAGAACTTGGCCGAGGTGATTGACGATCACCATCCCAACATTGAGGCGGAATCCGAACCTATCCAGCATAACCCTCCCTATAGCCATGCTAAAGCAAGTAGCATTGGCCAAAAGCATGTGGTGGCTTTTATCATAGCGCAATACGTCGGCAGCAAAAGGGGTAATTGCTGCTGACATTGCTGCCATAAGCCAAGGCGGTAATCTTACGCAAGGATACACAGCTGCAACTTAGCGGCGGTGAGAGGCGGAGTTTTTTCTCATTGGCTCTGGCTGTCTCTTACGAGGGGTGCTACAGGCTGCACTGAGGATAAAAAGCTGCAGGTGAAAGCATGACTTTATCATGGTGCCCTTGACCCTTGGGGTAAGGCATCGCAACGCTGCAATGGTGCTCGCGCCTCAGCACATCACCATGCCCTTACTCTACTTTTCCCTGCCTCACAGCCACCATGAGCATACCCTAAAGGGCATCACCGCAACCACGATACGCAGAAGCTGTCATCTGCCATTCACGCCCCCTCAGTGTAACGGTTCTAATGGCGGTATTAGCGGGAGTGAGTGATGGCTATCCTTTGCCCCTTTGGAGTAAGGCGTCGCAGACGCCGTAATGGTGCTGTGCCACAGAACCTACCCTGCACTTATTCGTGATTATCCCCAAAAGCAAATCTCAAAGGAGGTAACTGCCTACAATCAGGTGTTTTACCCTGAGAATAGGCCTTTGCTGAGGCGCTCCTCTCGAGATAAGGCGCCGTCAGGCGCTTTTAGGTTACCTTCCTTAATCTCTTTTCCCAGCATCACAGCCACCATGTGCCTACCCTAAAGCCATACCAGCAACCACGGTACGCAGAAGCGGTAGCACAACACTACCCACCCTGCAACACCTTTCTTTACAGCCCCTCCACGCCCTCTCCTTCACCCCTTACACTCACCACAAAAAGCGGCCACAGCCGCCTGCATAGCCCGCACCGCTTTACCCTGCCGCAGCTCACACTTTACGCAGCTCATGTCAGCCACTTCTATCACCATTTCCCCTCCCCCAACCCTTCCCGTATCAAAGCCTAACTGGCTCCAGCGTCACTGCCATAAGTCTATACGCATCGCCCAAGCGTTTGCTGCTTTTCATACCCATTTGCAAGCTTTCCCTTATTTAAGCCGCGCAGACGCTAATCTCGTCTAAAAAGGCAGCACGTTATCGGTCATATTGCGCGCAACGCGAGCTATTGACGTAAAAGGGCTTATATATCAGCTTGAGAAGAGATAGTCATACCTCAAAACGCCACCTGACGTCACTTTTACGGGGGTTTTTGCCCAAAGTCAGGGTGTAGTGTGTTGACAAGACCAAAAAGTCTTGAGCGCAGGTCAGTCTGCGTTGCTTCCTCCTTACACGCCCGTCTGCCTACTGGCTGTGGTTACAGGGTTACACAGTCCGATGGGCTGTAAGGCAAGGCAACGCTGCTGACTTTGCGATCTGTGCTTTTTAGTTGGTGCTTACGCCCGCGCCGGTTGTAAGCCCAGTCACCATCTTCCTTGATAACAGGAGCTTTCTATGAGCGACTCTCATTTACACACTTTCAACTCTGGCAGCGCCACCATCACTACCGACACCGCCATCATGGACGCTACCACTGCCGGTAACACCACCGGCACCACCCCAGTCCCAGCCTCGACAGAGACCAACACCGCCTCGGTTGCGACTACCTCCGTCACTGCTAACGACCCTACTGTTAGCACCTTAGCGGACGCCACCAAGCGCAACACCCACCTTGAGTTCACTGTTGGTAACACCACCGTGGAGCTTAACCTTACCACTTACGGTACCTTTGGCTGCCGTAAGGGTGAGGATGCCCTCTTTAGAGCCACTGAGCTCTTCAATGGCCTCGATGACGAGGCCTTACGAAAGGGCCTACACCTGACCCCAAAGGCCTTCACTAAGAGCCAAGCGGCGCTGGAGGTTATGGGCTGCATCTGCACCTACGAGGGCCACACCTACCGCATTCCAGCCGACCCTAACTTTAACCCTGATGCGGTTAAGCCTTTTGTGCTGCCAAAAGGCGCGATCTTAAGCCCTTGGGATCCTAACTCCCTTGTCCCTGTAAAGATCCCTTTTATGGAGATGGGCTCGGGGCAGATTAACTCTACCATGGGCTATCTGTGGGGCTATTTGAACACCGTAAAGTGCTGCAAGGTGCAGCTTCTCAAGCGCCTGCTGCACTACAGCAAGAGCACCATGCGCTTTCTTCAGGTCTTAGATAGCTGGGGCTTAGTCCTGCTGCGTAACGACCTTGTCTACCTCATCCCACGTGACCCAAACTTCTCTCCTGAAAAGGAGTTCCGCCGTCAGGCTCTGCACTACGATCCACAGTATGCTGCGGGCTTTATCAGCATGCCTTTTGTGGCTGCTGACAGCTCTGCGTACTACCAAGAGCTGCAAGACGCTGCGGAGGCCAAGAAAGCCGCCCGCCGTGCCGCACGTCAGGCCAAGCTTGCTGCTGCCGCTGCCGCTGCTGATGCAGCTAAGGATGCTGCAGCTGTAAAGACAGCTGAGGAGAACAAGGCGACCACCACCGAGGCACCAGCCGAGGTAGCCTCCGAGGGCATCCCTTGCATCTTTACCCAAGAGCAACTGGCGCACAACATCCCTGCACTGCAACAGCTGCTGCCTCCTAAGTTTGCCGAGGTGCTGCCACCTCTGGTAACCAGCGACATATGCGCCGCTACCTGCGATGTGCGTAACTCTGACCTCGACCTGCCACAGCCTTACTCCTTTGCGCGCTTGACCCCACTGCAGCGCGCTTGGGCTACCACCTCTGGTCTGACCCCAGCGGCTATCCTGCCGATCATTGCGTACCATGCGCAGTTCAAGTCGCAGTACGTGCAGCAGGCCTTAAGCTGCGGCATTCCGCAAGAGTATGCCGCCAACCTTGTCTGTACACACATCAAGAGCAACATCCTCAAGGAGATTGCTCTGAAGCCTTACGGCAAAGAGGTGCTGTGTCAGCTCTTAAGCCAGAGCAAGAGCAAGCAGAAGCTGAGCACCGCCTGTGACTGGGAGCTGTGGTTACCGCGTTTTGGTGAGAGCAACAACAGCAAGTAACTGCATGCTCGGCTGCGATGCCATCGCTACCGGCCACACCACTTCGTAGTAGCACCGCATTGCGGTGCTGTTGCCATGCATGGTGGCATGGCCTCATGGTGCATGACCGTAGTGACTCTGGTGGCCTCTAACCATGTGTACTGGGTCTATCACCTCCGCCGAGGTCACGACTACAGCTGTTGGGGTAATTACAGGCACAGGTGAGCTGAACTGAGCATAGCTGAGTGTGAATCCTTGTACCTTACAAGGCGCAAGATTACACTAAGCGCTGATGCTGCTACAGAGGCGCTGCTTTGCGCGCCGCTCCCTAACGCTCTAACGCCCTTTATTCCTGCTTTGTTTCCTGTACCTCACTGCCAGAGGCTCAATAGTCATGACGCTTAGTGCTGCCAACGACACCACGCTCCTGCGCGCCCAAGATCTCCACGCCCTCTATGAGGGTGCTGATAGCGCGGTGCCTTTCTACAAAAAAGAACTGCCGAGCCCGCTGTCCTTTGCTGAGCCCGAGACTATGGCCGAGCTTGAGCAGCGTCTGCACCTCATCATGGGGCGCTCTATCGGTGAGCTTACCCAGCTATCTAAGCTCAATGCTGCTGCATATGCCACCGCCAAAGGCTTTGCTGGGCAGTTAGTCGAGCTCTTTTTAGGCGCCCACGCCCATAACCAGAGTGGCCCTGACTTTACCAAGCTGGGTATTGAGCTCAAGACTGTGCCCGTGGGTTTTGACCTGATGCCGCAAGAGCACACCTTTATCTGTGCAGCGGATCTCGCACCACGGCATATGATTCCTTTTGCGCAGTCCGCGCTCTTTCATAAGATGCAGCACATGCTCTTTGTAATGCTCCTTGCTCCACGCAATGCAGGCTTAAGCATGGGGGAGCGCCGCATCTTGGGTTACTTCTTCTTTGATCTTAAAGGGGAACACCGCCAACAGGTAGAAACGGACTATAACGAGATGCAGGAGCTACTGCTTAGCCACCAGTTCGATCAGCTGACCTCCTCCTTAGGCAACGTGCTGCAATTGCGTCCGCGTGGTTTGCCAGGAAAGGACGTCGTGGCGGTTCATGACGAGGAGGGGCAGCTTATCTACACCAAGACCCGTGGCTACTACCTGCGCTCGAGCTTTACCCGCACTCTGCTCCAGAACTTTATTGCCGAGCAGGGTGTGGACAGTGAGGCCCTTAACCAGTTGCAGGACTTCAAAAAGCGCCTGCGCCTGCAAGAGGATGAAGATGACTCTGAGTCCGACTCTGATGGTGAGTAGGCTTGTTTGCGGCGGTAATAATTGCCATAAGTTCCCACCCTCTTTCAGAGGCTCTTAGCGCCTTTTTAGTTGCAAGGTCTTCACCGCCCCTGCTGAGGGTTATGCTTGTGGCGTAGTGGGTCATCGCAGCTCTTTGTATCAGCATCTTTTTGCAAGCCCTAACCTTACCTCTGGACATCCTCTCGAGGTGGCTGTGGGGAGGGTCTGTGCGTGCCTGTAGAACATGTAGAGAGGCAGAGCTATTTTCGTCATAGGCACCCTTAAGATGGTGGTGGTAACGGTGACGGTGGCAGTGACGTCTGGCGTTGGTGCTCAAGGTGGGTGGTGTCTGTGTCTAAGCCTGCTGTCAGACAGGCTTGCTGACTACAAAGACGCCGCATATCACACGTTCTGACACCTGTAGCGTTAAGCTCACTGTCACCTCATACCCCAGCCACGTCACCACAGGGTCTAAGTGCACCACAGCGCCACCTTTAACCCCAGTCTTGGCACATCCGCCAGCCCCAAAACCGCCCTTAAAACCACGTACTGCCACCCTGTAGCACAATCGCCACCACGCCAGCTCCATCTTTTTTCACTTTTTTACCCTCCATACCACGTCCCCACCACCCTCTAAAACCTGATAAATAAGCCATTTAAACCCCTTACTGTAGTTAGTACACCCTTTTCTTTTTGAGCACGTCTACTTTATGCCTTTTACCCAAGGTCAAAGTTGAATATAATTCACCTTGAGCATAATCAGTTTATTGATATTTTTAATGTACTGATTAACAAAATGTTGTCATGAGACAGGGGCTGCACCTCGTAATGAACGGCAAGTCGGCACGGGTTGGCACCTGCCTTAGAGGCGTCGCCAGAGTGAGCAGCGCAGTATGCACGTGAGCTCCTCCCCTCACTTGTGGGGAGGCAGCATGGCCTGCCCTGTAGCTAAGACCGCTAGCTTTAGTGCCTCAGCACTAAGCTTCCCCTACCTCCCCTCACTTGGGGGGGGGCGTGGGGGCGACCGTGGTTATAACGCTAGTTATGGCCATGGGAGGTGGCCTGCGCTCACCCTGTCATGAGCTCTGACACCGGCCCCAACCACCTGCAAGGATGCAGCTGGTCTGGGGGCTAAAGGTGGCAGCACAAACTGCCCCTAAAGCATCGTTACAGGGTGTTCCCACTCTGTCACGGTACGGTGTAAGGCTCATAGGCGTGACGCCATGGCACCCTGCTATCGCAATCAGGCAAGCTTGCGGCAGCAGCTAAAGGTGCCACGACAGCATCTACCCTGCTCATCTTTGTGGTTGCTTCACCCCTGATCACCACGCTCTTGAGCTTTTAGCCAAGAGCCTCTGGGGGTCACCACCACATACCTCTGCCTGACCTTGTAGGATGCAAGGTTGGGTAGAGGAGGGTGTCAGGCGCGCTACCCAGCACGTACCCTCAAGCCATCTGATCATGAGGACGTGGGCCGGTAGCGTTGGCGCTTTCCACCCTGTACCCCCGTAGCCTGAGCCACGGTCTTGAGGTACCGGCTGGCAGTGCGCGTATCTTCTTTTAGGAAGCGACGACCTCTGGAGCAACCCCAACTTTAAAGTGATAGCCAGAGCGCAAGGTATAGTCTATGAGCGTTTCCAAGAGCATCACCAAGGACGGCAAAAAGGTCACTATCACCTTCTACATCAAGAAGGAAGCCGCCCAAGGTGCCAAGCAAATCTTCTTAATCTGCGAGCACAATGGTTGGGAGCCAGTGGCCATGAAGCCACAAAAGAACGGCACCTTCCGTGGCTCGATTTCGGTACCAACTGACGTGCAGCCAAGCTATCAGTACCGTTTCAAGTACGTGATGCCTGACGACCAAGTCAAGTTTGATAACGATTGGGATGCAGAGAGCTATTGCCCAAATCCATTCTCTGGTGAGAACTCGGTCTTTACGGTTAGCAAGACTGCGCCAAAGTCTGCAAAGTAAGACGCGAGCCTCTGGCTCTAGCTACGTACCCCTAACCGCGATCTGTGCGGTCGCGGTTTTCTCTCTCCCTCCTCAGCGTCCTTGCGAGGAGGCATTTAGCGAGCTTTGTGGCAGCGTTTCTGATCTGCCGCGTTTTTACTTTCGCTCAAGTCAGACCCTTTCCTTTCTCTTCTCTCTGCCGCTCTTTAGGCTCCTCTATTGTCCCACCCCACCCACTATCACTAAAGCCGCTCTACTATCGCTTGGCTAAGCCGTATCAACACCAGCATCTCTAGCGCTGCTACGTCCCCTCTTCTTCGCTGCACTGACCCTACCCATACCCAGCATCACGACCACCAACCACCGGCACGACTGTCGCCTCACACCATCACCACTGCCAGCCACCTACAGTACCTATTACCTCCAAGATAGCGCCCGCGCACATTGTAGCTTGCTCACGTCCCCTCTTAAGTTTCCTACCATAAGTGTCACCCCCTCCTCACTCTGACCACCTCTTAAGTGCAGGTGGTGCTCTCACAGCTGCTCTTAGGGTCTCAAGGATAAAGCGCAGCAATGGTGTCAGTGCCTCGCATCACGTGGCGGCAGCTTACACCTGCCCTCCAGAAACCACCACAGGACACCACCTACACCATTGGTGCTCCACAGCTAACAGCGCCTGCCCCCACGCCCCACCATAAGGCCCCTGCCCTCTTTTTGCTCACCACTTTTGCCCTGTTTTTGTGCACTCTTAATCTTATCTTCTATAAAACTTGACATACCTCACACCTGCCCCTATAATGCAGCCATTCAGTCGCGGGGTGGAGCAGCTTGGTAGCTCGTCGGGCTCATAACCCGAAGGTCGTAGGTTCAAATCCTGCCCCCGCAACCAAGCACTAAGCAGCACGAGCTGCTTTTTTTATCCTTGGGCTCTGGATGCTGTGGCTGGCATCGCAGACGCTGACTGAATAATGCAGCCGTCAGTCGCGGGGTGGAGCAGCTTGGTAGCTCGTCGGGCTCATAACCCGAAGGTCGTAGGTTCAAATCCTGCCCCCGCAACCAATACTAAGAGGCAGCCTGAGGCTGCTTTTTTTGTTTCTGGGCACTGCGTTTTGCGCGTGTCTCTTTTCTCAGCGCAGTCTTTGCGCTTTGATCTGCCTTGTGTGCAGTCCCGTCCCTACTCTCCTGTCTTTCCCCTCTTCAGTCCTCTTCCTCTTTTGTTCTTGCTTGCAGTACTGTCCCTATACGCTTACGCTGCGCTTAGATGAGCCGTTGCACGGCATGCGCCCGTATTGCGTCCTAACAGACCGTAATGGTGTCTGCCCTCAGAACACCTACTGGTAGTCGCTGCAGCCACGCCTAGCGCTGCGTCCACGCTCCGCTGACATTAAGGAGCTCCCGCAACGCCCCGACGTGTTCTGACCTGCTCTCAAGCGCTCTCACCAAGCTCATGCAGCTCAGTAAGCTACGCCCCTTGCAGCTCCCATGGTGCCGCTTGCGGTGCCTTAAAGCCCACCTTATTACAAAAGAGCCAGCCTTTCTTCAGGCTCTGTGGGTGCCGACAAAAGAGCTCCTCACGCAGACGGTGCATGCGTACCCCCTGCTCTTGAAGCTCCTGCACCTGCTGCTTTGGCAGCTGTGCTTCCAGCTCCTCCCAAAAGAGCGCATGCAGCCCTGAAGCAAACATGCCCGAGGCAATAGCCTCAGCCCACACCTGACACAGCACTCTGTCCTTAATAAAGGTCTGTGGCCGCACCGCGTACCACTGTAAGCGCCACCATAGCTGCTCTGGGGTGCACACCACCATGTGCCGCGACATACCGTGCCCTAAGACCTTCTCTAAAGGCTGCGTCCGCGCCGCAACGTTATCTGTAAGCTCTGGCTTGCTTTGCAGCAAAGCTGCCCACTCCGCTGCCGGAGGGTTAAGCCATGTCTTTGGCAAACGCACCATATTGTCGTCTGCACAGCCACGCACAAAGCGATAGCAGTCCTCTAAAAAGACCACCACCTGCCCCTTGTGCACAAGGGCTTGCACCTTTGCTACCATCTGCAGCGACTCTACGCGCAGAGGAAAGCGCAGGGTTTTCACCACGGGACGCTCATTGCTCGCCATACCGATCCTTTTGTCTGTTGCATTTAGATCACGTGGGTTCTCTTACCACCCGCGTCTAAAACGAAAAAAGCCCTGCCCCAGCGAGGGACAAGGCTCTTGGTAGGCTCAAGACTAGTCGTGAGCCGCTTATCTAAATTCGGTCTGTTTACCCTGTGGTTAGACCTTCTCGCGAATACGAGCAGCCTTACCAGTGCGGTTGCGTAAGTAGTACAGCTTAGCGCGACGCACGTCACCACGACGGGTCACAGTCACAGAAGCAATTAATGGGGAATGCGTCTGGAACACACGCTCCACACCCTCGCCAGAGCTGATCTTGCGCACGGTGAAGGAGGAATTTAAACCACGATTGCGCTTGGCAATCACGTTGCCCTCAAAGGCCTGTAAACGGGTCTTGTCACCCTCAACCACACGCACCTCAACACGCACGGTGTCGCCTGGGTTGAAGTTTGGAATGTCCTGACGGAGTTGCTCTTTTTCCAGCTGGTCAATAATTGGATGGCTAGCCATTTCTTTACCTACCCTAAAAGTAATCTGTACTTCCTCAAACGCTGCTACTGCTCATTACTTACAGTGCGCTGCTTGAGGTATTCCTCAAGGAGCTCTTGCTCCTCAGGATTGAGTAACCGAGATCGCAATAAATCAGGTCGCCGCTCATACGTGCGAGCTAACGCCTGCTGCAATCGCCAACGCCGGATCTTCTCGTGATCGCCGCTTAACAATATCTCCGGTACGCCCATCCCATCGATAATCTCAGGACGCGTGTACTGCGGAAAATGCAGCAAGCCATCGGCAAAAGAATCCTCATAGGCACTACGTAAGTTGCCTAAAACTCCAGGCACCATACGTGATACCGCATCGATGACGCACATGGCAGGGATTTCACCACCCGAAAGCACGTAGTCACCGATTGAAACCTCCAGATCGACTTCCTTCTGAAGGATACGCTCATCGATTCCCTCATACCGTCCGGCTATGAGGATTAACGAACCCCAGTCATGGAATCGCGTGACCAGTGAGTGGCTAAGACGATCTCCTTGCGGAGATAAATAAACGACTTTTGTTCCCTGAGGCGCTTTCTCCCGCGCTGCCTTGATGGCATCACGTAGTGGCTGCACCTTCATTAACATGCCAGGGCCGCCACCATAAGGCTTGTCATCTACGGTCTTGTACTTGTCATAGGCAAAGTCTCGCGGATTCCACACCTCTATCTCTATAAGAGAGCGCTTCACCGCGCGGCTTATTACCCCAGACTCCGTAATAGCCTTAAACATCTCAGGGAAGAGCGATATGACCCCAAACCACATCTTGCTTTCCTCTTTAGATGCCTCTTACCTGTAAGGCAAAACCTTACAAGCACTACTGCCGCAGGGAACTTCAGCTCAACCTGTGGCGCATCTTCTAGGAAGGGTTTAGTAGTCTTCGCCCCACTCCACCCAAATCTTGTGCGCAGCTAAATCAACACGCGTCACAATTGGGCCTTTAACGTAGGGTATGAGCCTCTGCTGTGGTACACCCTGCGTTTGGTCAGAGGGAGATACTACCATATAGGGAGCAGCTCCTTGATCCACAACCCTCGACACCACGCCGAGGTTAACACCGTTAAGACCGATGACCGTGCAACCTTCGAGGTCGACTAAATAAAGTTCATCGTCTGCAGGTGCGGGCAAGCTTGAGCGCTTGATCCCGATGTCCATGCCAGTCAGAAGAGCAGCCTCTTCCTTGACATTGGCCGCATCGAGCTTCACGATGAAGCCGTCGTTATGCGGTTTCCAAGCTTCTACCTGAACCTCACGCCAATCTTCCCCACGCCGACGAATGAACCATGGCGAGTAGTCAAAAAGGTTTGCAGGTTGCTCGGTAAAGGACTGAACCTTAAGGTAGCCCTTGAGGCCATAAGTAGAACCTAATCTACCCATGGGACGTGGAGTATCATCAACCATAAGCTAAACTAGTTAGCGTGTAGCCGTGATAATTAAGCCTGAGCGGCTTCAGCAGCACCCTCGGCTGCGCCCTCAGCAGCAGCGGCGGCAGCGGCAGCTTCGGCCTTAGCCTTACGAGCAGCAACAGCCTTCTCGTACTTGGCGGCCTTGTAAGCGGCAACAGCCTCAGCACCCATCTCCTGATCCTTGATCAGACGCTCAACACGCTCAGATGGCTGGGCACCGACGCTCTTCCAGTAGTTAACGCGCTCTAAGTTTAAGTTTAAGCGTACTTCCTTACCCTTAGCGATTGGGTTATAGAAGCCGACTTGCTCGATGAAGCGACCAGTAGCGGCAAAGCGAGAGTCTGCAACCACTACGTGATAAAAAGGACGCTTCTTAGCGCCAGCGCGACGTAAACGAATGACTACCATTTCGCAAATTACCCATTAATTTGTTTTTTCTCACTGAGAGGTGCGTCGGCAGCTAGTAGCTAGTGCCTTAAGACGAGGCAAACGCGCATCAGTGAAGTAATACACAGACCGACAATTTTACAGCCTTTCTGGGAAAAAGCAAGAACCAGCGCGCATTTTTCGGCACTACCCCCTACCCATGCGGGGCATACTGTGTTATTGTTTCTAAGATTTGTGAGCTGCGCTGGAGGCTATTGGTTATGACTGCACCAACTGCCATGGCAAAGGGTACAAACCTTAGCGCTAACAGCTTCCCTTGATGCCCGCCTTCCTGTGCGTCTTAGTCCCTTGCAGCAGCGGCTGCGACGGCCTTTCCTCTTTGTCCCTTTGTGTAGACGCTCCGGCCTACCAACTCACCTACCTACCTACCTCTTCCCTCTTCTCTTCTTCCTCTCTCTCTCTGCTATCCTGCTGCGAGTGTTTTTCCCTCGTTCCTAAGAGTATTTTCTACTAGGTTCTTGGCTTAGAATCGGCCTTTGCGGTGGGTTTAAGCCCCTTGAGGCAGAAAGCTGATATGGAACATCAAGCATCGCGACCGCGACGTTTCTTTGCGGTAGGGTAATGGCCAGTAGCTTGGCTCTCACATGGAGAAACGCCCTAAGTAGACAGCGTGGAGCCACTGCACTTACCAGCGTCCCTGCAGTGCGCCTACTCTGGCCACCGCTGGCTACCGCCATTACTCTAAGTAGTGCTAAGGGCTGGCTGCGGAGCTGGCTTCCTCCACTCCACCACTCCACCCTATGCTGGTGCCTGCGCTTTCTCCCCGCCCAGAAACAAAAAGGCAGCACTACGGAGCAAACCGCAATGCCGCCTCTTTGAGCTTTAAGCTTTGCGCTCTGAGCTTGGCGCTAAGCAGCGCTCCGCCTTAGCGGCGCATCTTGCCGCCAAAGCCGCCTAAACCGCCAAAACCACCCAAGCCAGACATCATGCCTTGCATGCCGCGCATCATGCCCATTAAGGCCTTTGGGCCCTTATTGCCCATGCGCTTCATCATCTTCTGCATCTGATCCACTTGCATCAGCAGACGATTGACATCTTGCACCTGTACACCAGCACCGGCGGCAATGCGCTTCTTACGCGAGGCCTTAATAATGGATGGGTCACGACGCTCCTTGATCGTCATGGAGAGAATAATAGCCTCCATGTGAGCAAACTGCTTGTCGTTAATCTTATCGCCCGCCTTGGCCATGATGGCGCTACCACCTGGCAGCTTCTCCAGCATCGAACTGATGCCGCCCATCTTGCGCATTTCTTTGATCTGATCGAGGAAGTCCTCTAAAGTCAGAGTCTTGCCCTTGGTAATCTTCTTGGCGATCTTGTCAGCCTTGCAGGCATCGGTCTTACGCTGCACTTCCTCAATTAAGGAGAGCACATCGCCCATGCCTAAGATACGCGAGGCAATACGATCAGGGAAGAATGGCTCTAAGGCCACCACCTTTTCACCGGTACCAATAAACTTGATTGGCTTGCCAGTAATCTCACGCACCGATAAGGCCGCACCACCACGGGCATCACCATCAGCTTTGGTTAAGATCACGCCGGTTAATGGCAGCGCGTCCGCAAAGGCCTTTGCGGTGTTCGCCGCGTCTTGACCAGTCATGGAGTCAACCACAAACAGGGTCTCGGTAGGCTCGCAGATCTTATGCAGATCCTGCACTTCGCGCATCATGTCCTCATCGACCGCCAGACGACCAGCGGTATCGACGATCAGCACTTCGGTGTAGCGCTTCTTAGCCTCGGCCAGTGCGGCCTTAGCGATCTCTTGTGGCGTGCTGTTAGGGTCAGAAGGGAAGGCATCAATGCCAATTTCTTTGGCTAAGGTCTGTAACTGATCGATAGCCGCAGGACGGTAGGTATCGACCGACACCACGAGCACGCTCTTCTTTAAGCGCTCTTTGATGTACAGGGCCAGCTTGGCAGCGGAGGTGGTCTTACCAGCACCTTGTAAACCGGCAAGTAAGATCACTGCTGGTGGTTGGTGAGCGACATTGAGGGCGTCGTTCTTGGCGCCCATGGTCTCTACCAACTGGTCATAGACGATTTTGATGAACTCTTGGTCTGGGGTTAAGCTCTGACTAACCTCTTGACCTAAAGCTCTTTCCTTAACCTTGGCGGTAAAGCTCTTCACCACGCTTAAGGCGACGTCAGCCTCTAACAGGGCAGTACGCACCTCACGGAGGATGTCCTTAACGTTGTCCTCGGTAATGCGGCCCTTACCAGAGATCTTCTTAAAGGCTTGACTGAGTCTTTCGCTTAAATTATCAAACATCGCGCTATCTTGTTTGTCCAGTGCACTCGGCGGTGGTGCAGTGCAGTTACACCTCAAGCCCCCTTATGAAAAGAGGATTAGCCCAAAAGAAGCGGTGGGCTGGGTGGTGACGAGCGTAGTGTGGGTGTGCCACGCTACCTACTCACATCATCCTGCTGATTATAGCCTACAAACGCTATAACGCGCGGCTAAGAGGTGGTATAGCCCACGGTGGGGGCGTGACCACAAGTCCTGACCCTCTGTAGCTGGCTGTTTTGCTGTGAACTGACACGCAGCGAAGGTACCCTTAAGAACGCAGCGTGGATCTACCCTACCTCTCAAGGGTAAGGCGACAGCCTTAAAAAGGGCTCTACTCAGAGTTTGGTGGCTACAGCAACGTAGCCTCACACCTTGAGGCAAGCGCATGAGCCGTGGTTGTGGCTTTTAATGTCAGCCACCTAAAATAAAAAACCCAGCAAGGATTTGCTCCCGCTGGGTTTGTCAGCACCTGTGGTGCTATTCACCTGAGCCTTAGCTTAGTAGTCAGAGAAGTTGTCGCTCATAGCCCGCGCCACAATATTGGCAGGCATCATCTTCTTCATCTGCTCTTGTAAGTATTGGCTCTTGGCGCGCTCGTACTCACTAAAGTAAATCGTGTGGTACAGCCAGCTAAAGGCCTCCTCATAGTAAGCAGGAGCACCTAAGCCACGCACCAGCATGTCCGCCCACTGTAAGCGTGCGGTGTTAGAGCCGAGCGAAGCCGCTGCGCGCATCAGCGAGATGGCACGGTGGCGGTCACGTGATACTAAAAAGCCACGCTCATAGAAATCAGAGAGCTTAATCATGGCAGGCGCATAGCCGTGGCTTACTGACTTATTGAGATAGTCGAGGCCTAATTCCACGTCCTGCTTGACGCACACGCCATTAATGAGCATGTCACCCCAGACAAACTCAAAGGCAGGCATGCCCACGATACGAGCACGGTCTTCGATATCAGGGGTAAACTGGCACTTATCGCGGTCGTGAATGACCTGCATATAAACGCCGGTTTCGACGTAAGTGTTGAGCTCGTCTACGGTGTAGACGTTAACTGACGTATTGTCGTCCTTGTACTTTTCCAAGGTGCTTTCAATAGCCTTACGGGCTACTAAAGCCTGCGCATCTGTCACGCGATCGTAAGTCGACGAGACCGAAGCAAAAGCACAGCTGGACACACCCACTAACAGTGCGAGTGTAGCTCCCATCACTTGCTTGAGCATGATAACCTCAATTCTCCGCTCCGCCCTGTAGGGCTGATCGCGTTTTATTCTGGCGCTTGATGCTACTAGACTGGCATCGGGCGCGGTTGGTGTAAGGCTCTGGGACAGCCGTCCCTCGGGATGCAGAGAGCTTTCTGCGGCGGGGTAAGGCCCGCATATCTTAGAGGTTCCTACCTCACGTTACCCTAGAGCTAAAGCTATGCAACGACAATACCACCGCCCCCTAGGGGCTCTCGCCACGCTCAAGCCTCTTACGGTGCTAGTGTGGCTCTAAGCTGCATCCTACGCTGCTCTTGGCTGTATCGCCCTTATGGATTGCGTCTGCGGCAGGCTACACACTGTGCTTGTACTGTGCTGGTAACCACCTGCTCACCTTGTGGTCAGCTCAGCGACCACGCTGGGAGCAACGTGTGAAAGTTTTGCTCTGCAGAGGTTAGCCCCTAGTGTCACCTCCCCTGAGGACGTACCACCGAGGCCCCTGTTACCCTGTTGTGGTAAGCGGCTCATGGTTGCATGACTCTCTGGGTAAGGCCTCTAATACCATACTCCACAGAGCCTCAACCCCGCGCCCCTAAAGGCAGCACCTGAGGCACAAGCAGCCGCCCTCTCTTAGTGACCACAGAGATCAGTAAGCTTGAGTCTCCCTACCCAGAGAGGGTATTCCTATAGCAGCGGTGTGGGGGCACCTACCGTCATTGCAGGCGGCCTCTAAGAATATTCACCATAAATGGCCTCCCCCGCAAAGCCCTGATACTATCTGCTCTGAGCACCACTTAGAGCTACACCCAATCGCCACCATAAAAAAGGCCAGAACATGTTACTGCTCTGGCCCTTGTAATCATTCAGCAAAAAATCCATTTGGTTTGCCTACTTACGTAGAACAGAGCCGTGGTTGGCTTCAAACCAAGCACCTGCTCCCAAATAGACAAAACTACTGTGTGCATTAGCATTGCCTCTCAAAGCAAGGATTAAGCCGCTACTTAACATGCTTAACCGCAGCTTTTTGGGCACTACTAATAGAAAAGGCCAAAAACTTGCGCTCTTGGCCTTTTCCTCTGATACAACCTGCCATGGTAACCACTTAAGGCGCATCGCACCTGTAGTCACCGGCAGTTACTGTCAGCTTTTGCCGCATACTCTCAGCAAAAGCTACAGCTCAATCCTGTAAGGGATTACTTGTTCTCAGCAATCCACTTCTGGCCGAACTCAACACCCTTCTTGATGTTGCCAGCTAAGACGGACTGTAAGTCGTCTAAGCACTTCTGCTCGTAAGCGGAGATGGTGCCGAAGTCGATCACACGCTTCCAGCCCTCGGTACCAAACTCAATGCGCTGCGCAAAGAATTGGCCGTACTTCGAGCCACCCTCGACATAGCCGTACTCGGTCACGCCTGGCTCGCCTAATAAGCCACGGACAACCTTTAACGCAAAACGAGCACCGGCAGCAGCCATCGATAAGGTAGCGGAACCAGCACCAGCCTTAGCCTCAACCACCTCAGTACCAGCGTTCTGAATGCGCTTGGTTAAAGCGTCGATACGCTCCTCAGAGATCACCTCAGAGCCAACAACCTTCGACAGTAAAGGTAAGATGGTGGTGCCAGAGTGACCGCCGATCACTGGAACCTGAGTGTAAGCCTTGGACAGACCTAACTCCTCGCCTAAGAAGGTCTCAGAACGCAGCACGTCTAAGGCGGAGATACCAAATAAGCGGTGAGCGTCGTAGACACCCTCAGCCTTTAAGACCTCAGCAGCGATAGGAACAGTGGAGTTCACTGGGTTGGTGATGATGCAGATGCAAGCCTTAGGGCAGGTCTTAGCGCAGTTCTTCACTAAGTTAGCGATAATGCCAGCATTGACGTTGAAGAGGTCGTCACGGGTCATGCCTGGCTTACGAGCCACACCAGCTGGAATTACGACCACATCGGCGCCTTCTAAGGCCTTGGTTAAGCCGTCATCACCAGTGTAACCATCGACGCAAACGTCGGTTGGGATGTGGCTTAAATCCTTAGCAACACCAGGGGTGAATGGGGCAACGTCATACAGGGAAAGGCAGGAACCTGCTGGTAACTGAGTCTTTAAGATTAAAGATAATGGCTGGCCAATACCACCTGCTGCACCTAAAACGGCAACCTTCATAAGATCTAATTCCTCATGCTGTTACACCCATCAGCCGCAAGGCGGTGATGGCACCTGAGCTTTATCAGCGCAGCTTCATGCTGCGTTGCAGCCATTATCTTAACGCATTTTGTGCAAGGCACAAACAACGCACTGAGTTAGTTCTGCGCGTTAAGGCTATGACCTGAGCTTAAGCTCTTGAAACTTTGGGGATTATAGCACAGCTCTTTTGCCCGCCTTTTGAGGTCTATCACAAAGCCAGCGGCATTGGGACAGCTTTAGCGGTGCTTAGCGCGCACGTGCAGGCGGCGGGCATGGCGGCATAGGTAATACGGTGCTCTAAGCGGGAGCTCTGCAAGAAAGGCAGTTCTTAGCCGCGCTACACCTCAAAGATACGCCCTGACCAGCATGCGCTCACTTCAGAGGTGTCACCAGCAGCAGCGGCTGCGACTGCGGTTGCTGCAGCTGCTCTCAGGAGTACTGCTCTCCGCAGTAATGTCCATAGCCCACCTGTGGAGCTATCAACCCCCGCCATCCTAACGCTCTCAATGATACGGCGCTTAGCGCTGTCACATCCCTTGTTTTGGCAGCCCTGAGCACTACCTGCAATCAGAGATAGTCACTGCCAAGAGAGCACGATCCCAGAGGTGTTCCGTAGGTAACCTAAAAGCGCCTAACGGCGCCTTATCTCGAGATTAGAGCCTCAGCAAACGCCTAATCTCAGGGCAAAACCCTTGATTGTAGGCAGTTACCTACTTTGAGATGTGCCTTTTGGGATAATCACGGTGTTCCTTACTCCTGCCCAAAACAAAAATCCGGCCGCCCACCTTGTTTGCAGACGACCGGATCTTCGTAGCCTTAGCGCAGTAGCTTGGCACTAAGCCCTAAGCCTTACGGACTTAAACCTGCGCAAAGTTTAAGAGCTGATAGAGCTCACCTTCATGGCCATTTAAGCAGGCCGTGTACTTAAAGTACTCTTCCTTCGTAGGAATGTAGCCTAAGCGGGCACACACCGCGCACAGCTCAGCACTACCTAAGTACACCTGCGAGCCTTTACCTAAGCGGTTAGGGAAGTTGCGGGTCGAGGTGGAAATCACCACAGCATTGTCCGCCACACGGGCTTGGTTACCCATGCACAGCGAGCAGCCTGGCATCTCCATACGCGCACCAGCCTTAGCAAAGAGCGAGTATAAACCCTCCGCCATCAGCTCACTCTGATCCATACGGGTAGGAGGCGCCATCCAGAAGCGGCATGGGCTCTCATGTTCCATACCACCTAAGATCGAAGCCACCGCACGGTAGTGACCAATGTTGGTCATACACGAGCCCACAAAGATCTCATTGAGCTTGGTGCCTTGGCAATCGCTTAAGAGATAGGCGGCATCAGGATCATTTGGCACGCATAAGATTGGCTCAGTGATCTCATCCATGTTGATCTCCAGCACAGCGGCATATTCGCAGTCTGGATCAGCCTGAATGCGCACAGGATTCTGGATAAACTCATCCATCGCCGCCGCACGACGCAGCAGGGCATCCTTATCCTCATAGCCCTCAGCGGCCATCTGCTTTAAGAGCGCGCTATTGCTCTTTAAGTAGGTAATCACCGACTCGTTGCTCAGATCAATGGCGCAAGCAGCAGCCGAGCGCTCAGCGGAGGCATCAGCCAGCTCAAAAGCGTGCTCCGCGCTTAAGTCCTCTAAGCCCTCAATCTCGAGAATACGGCCATTAAAGACATTGACCTTACCCTTCTTATCTAAGGTTAAGAGGCCCTTTTGGCGGGCAAAGTAAGGAATGGCATGCACCAGATCACGCAGCGTAATGCCTGGGCGACGCGTGCCCGTAAAGCGCACTAACACCGACTCCGGCATATCAAGCGGCATCATGCCCGTAGCTGCGGCAAAGGCCACTAAGCCCGAGCCCGCTGGGAAAGAGATGCCTAAAGGCATACGGGTGTGGCTATCACCACCGGTGCCAATGGTGTTTGGCAGGCACATGCGGTTTAACCACGAGTGAATCACACCGTCACCTGGGTGTAAGGCCACGCCACCGCGCTCGATCATAAACTGAGGCAGCGTGTGGTGGTTCTTCACATCCACTGGACGTGGGTAAGCGCAGGTGTGACAGAAGGACTGCATCACCAGTGGCGCGGTGAACTTTAAGCAGGCTAAGTCCTTGAGCTCATCACGGGTCATTGGGCCCGTGGTGTCTTGTGATCCCACTGTGGTGACCTTAACCTCGACGTACTCGCCAGGGCGCACGCCCTCACGGCCGCACGCTAAGCCCACAATCTTCTGCGCACGGGTGTAACCCTTCTTCCCTGAGGCTGCCTCTGGAGCAGCTGCCGCAGCTGGGGTAGCAAAGACCGCAGGTAAGTCCTGACCTAAGTACTCGCAGGCGCGCTTGGTTAAAGCACGGCCAATGATGAGAGGAATGCGACCACCGGCACGCACTTCATCGACGAGGCTTGGACGCAGCTTAAAGGTCGCTAAGACGTTATCACTGTCATGAGCGGTAATGGTGCCCTGAGCAAAGTGCACATCAATGGTATCGCCCATATTCATGGCAGACACATCGAGCTCAATTGGCAGAGCGCCGGAGTCTTCTAAGGTGTTGTAGAAGATTGGGGCGATCTTGCCGCCTAAGACTAAGCCACCGGCCTTCTTGTTAGGCACGCCGTCGATGTCATCACCAAAGTGATAGAGCACCGAGTTGGTAGCAGACTTACGCGAGGAGCCGGTACCAACCACGTCACCGACAAAGACCACAGGGTTGCCCTTAGCCTTTAAGGACTGAATCAGCTTCATTGGGCCAATGACACCATCCTCATCAGGGGTGAGGCCGTCACGGGCGTTTTTAAACATGGCTAAGGCGTGCAGAGGAATATCAGGACGCGACCACGCATCGCCAGCTGGGGAGAGGTCGTCGGTGGTGATTTCACCGGTCACCTTAAAGACGGTGTAGCTGCGGCACTCTGGTAAAGCGTCACGCGAGGTAAACCACGTAGCTTGGGCCCAACGGGAAATCAGTTCCTTGGCCGAGTCGTAACCCTCTTGCGCAAGCTTAGCGACATCATCAAAGGCATCGTAGATTAATAAGGTGTGCTCTAAGGCATTGACGGCGGCGTCGGCTAACTCGCTATCCTTAAGGAGGGCGATTAATGGAGCGACGTTATAGCCACCCTTCATGTTGCCTAAGAGCTCGACGGCTTGCTCGCGGCTTAAAAGAGGGCTTTGCTTGCTACCCTGTGCCACGGCGCTTAAGAACTCAGCCTTAACCTGAGCAGCCTCGTCTACCCCAGGTGGCACACGCTGGCTCAGCAGGTTAAAAAGTACGGTCTCGCTGCCAGCAGGTGGATTTTGCACCAGCTCGACGAGCTCTTTGACCTCATCAGCGGTTAAAGGTAATGGCTCAATGTGTTGCCGTCCACGCTCACTTGCTTTCAAGAAATAATCGGTCAAATAGTCTTGAGCCATAGCAATCTCTCTTACAAACCAAACCCAAACGGAGTTCCTGCACCACACCTTACTTTAAGTGGCAACGGGGGCTCTAACCTTAGTGCCTGTCTTTACAGGAAAATATGCACAGCCGCGCTGCAGGCATTGATGCCATGCGGCCGCTGCGTGCTAACGCTATGCGGCAAGGCTGCGAACAAGGCCGCACTTACACGCAGAGCCCATAGCAAACTAACAGTCTAATGAAAGAGTGAGTTTTTCTTAAGCTGCAGCGCTATATTAGTGCAAAGAGGAACAAAATGCACCAGAGAGGGGCTGCGGTTGCAGGTGGGAATGGCGCGATGGTGCTGACGCTACAGAGGGGACGGTGTGGTGGTTATCGGCGCGGCGGAAGGTAGTGGCCAGCGCTGGTGGTAAGAGAAGTGCTGGCGCGGTGACGGCGGCGGTGACTACAGCGGTGACTGCACTGTGGCGCTGGCGGTAGCCTCTTCCTCCGCCTGAACTCCCTATAAGTTACAAGGCGGCGTCACGCCGCTTGATCTTGCTTAGAGTTGAGTTGGCTCACGGCTCCTCTCTAAGCGTGCGTAAGCCAATACGCTGGTAGTAAAAGTAAGGGCCTGGGTCAGTCTTGCGCTGTGGTGCCACCTCCGAGTGCGACGCCACGCGCCACTTACCGTCCGCACCCTTAATGTCAGGGTACGCAGCATAGAGCAGGGGCAGCAACGAATTTAAAGTAGCGTACTGCTCGTCTGTGTACTCCTGATCGTCTGTTCCCTCAAGCTCAATACCAATGCCAAAGTCGTTGCACTCCTTTTGGCCCTGATAGGAGCTCCGCCCCGCATGCCACGCGCGGTCTAAAAAGGACACATACTGTGTGATACGCCCTTGACGGTTGATAAAGAGGTGCGAGGACAGCTCCTGCTGGTAGATGCCCTCAAAGTAAGGGTGCTCGCGCGGATCTAAGCTCTGGGTAAAGAGCTGATCAACATACGGCCCCCCAAACTGTGCCGGTGGCAGGGAAATGCAATGGATAACAATCAGCGAGATCTCGCGCGCCGGTCGCTGATTAAAGTTTTTTGTTGGCACCTGCCGCACGCGAGGCCCTTGCAGCCAGCCTGCTACTAAGCGCAGCGGCCCGCATGGTGCCTCGGTCATGTTTGCCTGAAGTAATGCAGGCACAGCTGCTCTAGGCACAGAGTCGATACCAGCGTATGGCATGGAGGGCTCCTAACTTTACCCAAAAAAACAAGAGCACGCGGCACAGGACAACTTTGAGCTAAGCCGAGACAAGCGCGCACAGTCACGGTCACTGCTATGCACTGCACTGCTCTACTCTGCTCTAATCTGAGCTGAGCTGATTCTACACAGTCCCGCACTTGTTACCGCCAGAAAAAACAAAACCGCTCCCCAGTTTCCTAGGCAGCGGTTTGTAAAAACAACCAAAAGTTGCGGAGAGCTTGGCTTATCTTAGCTTTGCTTAGCCCTGCTCTGACGCCATAAGGCTTAGAGCATGGGCATGATCAGAAGCGCGCTGTGCTGTGTGCTACGCTGCGCTGGCCTCTAACCTAAGATCAGCTTGTGGCCAAAGCCAGCTTGCTGCTCTGGGCTGTCGAGGAAGTTGATCGCTTGTTGCTCTGCGCTCTCACCCGCCTCAATAAACTCGTAGTTAGCGCTGTTTTCCAGCACCGCCCGCAACAGCATGTTGTTGAGCTTGTGGCCGGTCTTGTAAGCCTTGAAGCTGCCTAAAATGCTGTGGCCGCTCATGTATAAATCACCGACCGCATCCAGCATCTTGTGCTTAACAAACTCGTTAGGATAGCGTAAGCCCTCTGGGTTGATCACGCGGTAGTCATCTAAGACCACAGCGTTCTTTAACGAACCACCTAAGGCTAAGTTGTGGGCATGCATGTACTCCACATCGCGCATGAAGCAGAAAGTACGTGCACGCGAGAGCTCCTTGACAAAGCTCTTACCCGAGAAGTCTAAGTAAAAGTGCTGCAGCTGGCGATCCATCGCAGGGTGGTTAAAGTCGATGGTCAGATCGAGACTGAAACCATCAGATGGGATCAGCTCCGCCCACTTGTCACCATCCTCAACGCGCACCTTACGCTTGAGGTGTAAGAACTTCTTAGGGCAGTTGAGCTCGGTAATACCGGTGCTCTCTAAGAGGTAAATAAATGGCTGCGCGCTACCATCCATCACTGGCAGCTCAGGAGCATTGACGTCCACATAGAGGTTGTCGATACCCATGGCACTTAAAGCAGCGGTTAAGTGCTCTACAGTGGAAATACGCACGCCATCTAAGTTGACCAGCGCCGTGCATAACTGGGTGTCACGCACCGCCTCTGGCGCACACTTGATGGAAACGGCAGGGTTTAAATCCGTGCGCGTGTAAATGATACCTGTGTTGGCAGGTGCCGGACGAAAGGTTACTTCTACCTTCGAGCCCGAGTGCAGGCCGATACCAGTAGCAGAAACCGTTTCTTTTATCGTTCTCTGTAAAATCACGGAAGCTCTCCTACTACAGACTACAGAACCCGCAAAGTACGATTCTTCTCACTTACAATTTTATTACAAAGACTGCAAAAAAGCAGATCTCACGCGAAAAGATCGCAACATTTTCCTCTCCGCTGACAGGGTATTTTGCCAGCAGGGTGTAGCGGCTCCCGTATCTACAGTCATCAGCTCATTAGCCCCTATCTGTAGCTTGGCTCAAGGGCAAAAGACCACCTTGTATGACAAGTAAGCCTAAGCTAACTTTCAGCTAATTTTAGGAGTTAGCACGGGATGATCGTAACGGGCACAAGCGCTTACGGGGATTGCGGTAAAGGGGCAGCATATGTGGAGCAACGACAGGATTACAGGGCGGCAGTTGCTGTTTTCGGCGCTACTTTGAGCTGTCTTTGGAGGTTAGACCGCAGAGAGTAGGTGATGTTCCCCGATCATGGAGAAAAGCGACAGTAGGTGGTGCTGCGCATGTGAGGCGGGGTGGTGCTTATCCCGAGGGATGCTGCGCAGTTAAGGTGACAGGACACTAACAGGCAATCTACCTTGAGATGACGCCTTTGTGCGGTTATGGTAGTGGTGGTGGTGGTCAATCTTAAGATGGCTTGTGGCTAAGCGCCTTACCCTGAGTAACCTGCGCTTCTCACACCTGACCGGCTTCACCTTGATAACGCCCCAGCTTTACCTTGAGGGTAGCGTCCTCCTGCCTACCTGCTAAGCCCGCTTACATGGCCCTCTCTTGAGCTGCGTGCGCTGGCGATGCCTCGCTGCACTCCACCACAAAAAACAAAGCCAGAGCAAGGTCGCCCCTGCTCTGGCCTTAGATTAGTTTTTGTGATGCTTTACTAAATGGGGTAGCCGCTAGACCTTATTACGGAAAATGGCTGGGATCTCGTTCATCTCAGACCACTCGTCGTTGTTGGCCTCGCCATTAATCTGGACTTCCTGCTGGCTGTAAGGCATGTTCTGACCCACTGCCTTCTGCTGCATCGCTGGATTTACGCCCATGTTTGCTTGTGGGGTACGCATCCGTGCGTCCATTGGTTGTGGCTGCGCCTGTGGACGGTTTAAAGCCTGCGGAGCACGTGGCGCTACACCCGCATTAGGGTTGTAGCCCTGTGCCTGCTTAAAGAAATTGTTGTCAGGAGTTGGCGCATTACGACGTAATTGCGCCGCAGTACGGGCCATTGCCGCTGGGCTCTCAGATTGGGTCTGATCAAAGCCGGAAATACCCGTCACTAAGATCGTCACCACAATCTGGTCTTCGGCCAGCTGGTCATCAAAGACCACACCGTACTTGCAGTCCGCTTCCTCATCAGCGTAGTTCTGGATCTCTTGGTTGATCTGTGCCCACTTGCTGATTGGGAAGTTCTGGTTAACACGGGCATTAACAAGTAAGCCCGTAGCCGACTTGATGTCGACCTGATCGATCAGAGGCGAGTGAATAGCACGCTGCACAGCGTCTTCCACAAAGTTTGCGCCCTGACCCACACCGTTACCAATAATGGCATGGCCACGGCCACGCATAATGGTCACGATGTCGCTAAAGTCGAGGTTGATGAAGCCTGGAGCCGTGATCGAATCGGTGATGCCCTTAACGGCATTTAACAGCACGTCATTAGCCTCGTTAAAGGCATTAATGATCGAGATGTTGGCGCCTAAGTTCTTTAAGAGCTTGTCGTTGTCGATCACAATCAGCGAGTCTACGTGCTTGGAAAGCTCGGTAATACCCGCCTCGGCGTTCACACGGTGACGCTTACCCTCAAACTGGAATGGCTTGGTCACCACCGCAATGGTTAAAGCACCAGTCTCTTGGGCAATGTCAGCAATAATTGGAGCGGCACCAGTGCCCGTACCACCACCCATACCAGCGGTGATGAAAATGAGCTGCGAGCCCTGTAAGAGCTTCTTGATGTCGTCCTTACTCTCCTCAGCAGCCTTACGACCCTTGTTAGGATCGCAACCTGCGCCGAGGCCGTTGGTTAATTTAACGCCGATCTGAACCTTCAATGGTGCAGTCGAGCGATTAAGAGCCTGAGAGTCGGTGTTCACCGCAATGAACTCCACGCCGCCCAAGCTTTGGTTAATCATATGTTGCAGGGTGTTGCCACCGCCGCCACCTACGCCCAGCACTCTGATAACGCAGGCTTTGGCCGAGTGAATCCCTGACTCACTGATGGTAGGGTTGGTGCCCACCTCAACAGAAATGTGCTCGCTCATACTACTCCCATGATGATGAGATCATGCATCACACAAAAACTACAATCTCTAATATTATAACCGTAATCCCTTACAAAAGGCACAAAGCGCGCTAAAAGCGCCTGTCTCTCCCCCTCTGTTACGTCTTACCGCTACCTGTCTGTAAGCGCGTACCCCTGCCCCGCTTTTGTTCTGAAAAGCCCGTAAATAAGCCGCAAAACTCCACTATCTTGCACTGTGCTTTCTCTACTCGTGCCACTTAAAACACCTCAAGGAGCAGGCAGTCCTAGGTTGAAACAAAGCGTGCCTTTATTTACGCCATTGTTGCCGATTTTATCTTTCACGCCTCTTACAGCGCCCGCCCCTGTAAGCACTTACATACAAGTGTGGCGATGTCTCTTGCGCCGCAAAAACAGCCCCTTTGCTGACAAACTCCGCTCCATTTGTGGCAGCGCACAATGCACGGCTATGAGCGTCCCCTTTGCCCTCACTTTCTGCTTTTGCGTCTGCCTTTGTGCCTATGCACACTTGTATGACAAGTTAGCACTAATGTGGTGCTCAAATCCTCTCTCTGGTGCACAGTTCTTTGCTCAGCTTACGCCGCAACTTAGCACTCGTTTCTGTATAACAGCGCCCGCCCCTGCCTGCTACTACCCATAGGGGTATGGGCGCCTTACCGCGTCTTATCTCGAGGTACGACCAAGGGCGTCACCATCTACTCAGATTGGTGGTGGTGGTGGTGGTGGTGGTTGCTACTCCCTACCAAACACCGCGCTCTGTGTCTGGCACTACCACTATGAGTGCTTCTGCTACTACCCTCAGTAGTACAAGGCACGTTACCGTGTCTTATCTCGAGGTACAGCCGCGTGCGTCAACAACTAATCGTAGTGGTGGTGGTGGTGATGGTGATGGCTCTTTTGATTGCTGACAGGCTATCCCCTACCAGCAAACGCACTCAGTGTTTGGCACTGCCACTACCAGCACTACTGCTACTCGCCTCAAGGGTACAAGGCGCGTTACCACGCCTTATCTCGAGGTAAGACCAATGGCGTCACCATATATTCAGATTGGTAGCTGCCCGTGCCCACTAAAACTCTTTAGCCAGCCACGCCTTAATCCACGACAGCGTCTTTGCTACCGTGCCACTCTGGCTCTTATAGGCATCCACCGCCTCACGACGACGCAGCCTATCCTGCTCCATCGAATAAGCCACTCGTAAAAGGCCAATTGACGTCGCCCACTCAGGTGAGTCCAGCTTCGCCGCCTCTTCCTCATCCCCCTCGTAGGTCACACCACGTGGCTTGCCAATGTTGACTACCGTCTTGACCTTGTCATCCTTCAGCGTCGCTTGAATTAAGAGGTCGATACCAACCGTCTTAGCCACGCCACCAGTGATCACAAAGCCCGCACCTAAGGCGAGGCTCTGCCCCGTCTCCTTGTAGTAGCCCTGCACGCGATTGAGCACCACACGCGTAATGTCCATGAGCTCAAAGCCAATATTCGTGGCCAGCTCCTTGACGCTAATCAAGCATGGGTCAGAATAACCCTTTGGAGTCACGCTATAAAACTCAGGGCCATCCTCAAGCAAGCAAGGGTGGGCTAAGCCACAAGTGCGCTTGGCAAACTCTGCCACACGTAAAGGCAAGTTGAGCTTGGTGGCCACATGCTGGGTAATGGAGTTACCGCTTAGCTTTAAGCCAAAGGTCATGACCAGCTTGCCCTTGTCATAGACCGCAACACTGGTCGAACCGCCACCGATGTCCACTAAGCACACGCCAATCTCTTTTTGCTCTTGGGAGAGCACGGCATCAGCAGCGGCAATACCGTTGTAAATCACTTCGTCGATGCTGATATTAGAAGACAGGCGCTCAAAGGCAGCACGCAGGTCGTTCTCCTGATCCTCATTGCAGGTAATGAGGTGAGCATTGACCTTAATGTACGACGAGCTCATACCAATAGGATTGGTGACCTCGTTGTCCCTTTTTGTAAAGTAGGCCTGTGGCACCACATGAATTAAGTGCTGCGACTCCGAGAACTTATACATGGCCGCATGATCGATGGCTGTATTGCGATCGATCTCGGTAATCTTGCCTGTAGGGACATTGGCCTCACCTGAGTAGTTAATCGACTCAATGTGAATGCCAGACATGCCAATCACGCATTGTGAAAAGGTCTGCTCCGTCTCGGCCTCATAGGACTCAATGAGGCTGGAGAGCTTGTTACTGAGCTTATCGATATCGCTAACGGAGCTGTTGAGCACACCATCCGATGGGCACTCATCAAAGTAAGTGACATTGACCTCGCCGTTGTCATTGACCTCACCAACGATCAGGCGAATCTTGTTGCTGCCAATGTCCATAGCCACCAGTGGCTCTTGGGCATTAGCATGTTTAGCTCTAGCTTTAGCTCCCTTGTTAAACCACATACATGACCTCTAACAAACTTGACAAGCAACTCACGCCACCGGCAAAGCTTACGCCAAGTGACGGACGGACAAGTGCCTTGCGCAGTATCACCCTACTGTGCACCTACTGAACTCCTACTGGCGGCACGGTAGTTTGTGCGCCACCTGAGGCCTCAGCCTCATCTTGATCGCTGATAGCGCTGCGCTCACCTACAGCAAAGCCATTATCGTAGCGCATATCGACATAAGCCACATCACTCAGCGCTAAATGCGTCTCACCAAAGGCCAGCAAAAAGCGCTTTAAGCGAATGAGCGGGAGGTCAGGCGAGCTCTCGCGGCCGAGAATTACCCACACATCGCCCTTTAAGCGCAATCTATAGCTGCGCGCGGCATCTAAATGCACTTCCTCAACTAAGTAGGGGGTGTTGCGCGTGAGGCTAATAAACTGGTACGCGTGCTCATAGAGCTCTTTGGCAAGGGAGTCGTGCGGAGCGCTGAGCGTCACAAGCGCGCCCT
Source organism: uncultured Succinivibrionaceae bacterium (assembly GCA_949286015.1). Lineage (GTDB taxonomy): Bacteria > Pseudomonadota > Gammaproteobacteria > Enterobacterales > Succinivibrionaceae > Anaerobiospirillum. Next base: position 55,678 of record CASEBB010000003.1, read on the forward strand.
GAAATTGGCGCATGTCTGGGTAGAACACCGTGCCAGTACGCGCATCGTACAGGCCGCTCGTTTTCCAGCGCGCTGAGGCAAAGTGCTCCACTAAGGACACCTCAATGGTGTCAGGAAAGCGCTTATTGACAGAGACCTGCGCTACCCATGGCATCTGCAACAGAGCGTTGTGCAGCGCCGAGAGGTCGAGGGTCACAATGTTCTTGCCACCGACCATTTTACCCACTTCTTGGGCAATCTCTTCTTGCGTCACGTGCTGGAGTTTGGCGTTAATGGTGACGCGCGCCACGGGAAAGGTGTGGGGATCGGTAAGGAACTTGTAGGCGGAGTAATAGCCTGCTGTCAGCAAGGCGCAAAAGCACAGAAAAAAGAGCAGGGAAATGAGGAAGCTACCTCTACTTCTCCTTCTGCGTCTTAAGCCTGGTCGCTTTTGCTTCACCAACTGAACCCACCTAAAGTTACAAGCCCCACCGGCTTACCTTGCCATTGCTGACTTAAGCAGCACCCGAAAATATCTTGGCCGTCTGCTGTTGCTATCTCCATACCTAAAAAGACGGGGCGAATTGTAGCACAGGGCCGCAAAAGCATGGCAGCGTGCACTTTTCTATGCCGTGCGCAGTAGGAGAGAAATAAGCGCTTGGCGGTGATGCTAACAGCAGCCGAGGGCAGCTTTAGTTACAGCAGCAGGAGGGGCCGTGACTTACGCCTCGGCGTTAAGGCGCCTGTTGGCGCCATTATCTTGAGGAGCAGCAGCAGCAGCAGCAGCCACTGCGTACCGCTTGCTTCCTCTTTGCCTTAGAGTAAGCCGTAAGGCTTCCTCTCTGCGTAATGGCGGTAATGGCCCCTGTTGGCGCCTGTTATCCTTACCCAGAGCCACCGCGCTTCCTTCGCGAGGCTAGCGCTGTGAGGCTTTCCTCTGCGTTTGTGGCCCCGCTTAGCCGTTAGTCGTCAGCGGCGTGCGTGTCGTTAGACACTCCTGACGCCCCTCCTGACGCCACTCCCTGAGAGGAAGCACGTGAGCGCAGGTTCTGATCATAAGCGACCTGTGGCCAGCGCGAGCTTAACATGCCCGCTACCTGCACCACGTTACCCGCGCCCTGCGTCAGGACAATATCGCCCTCTTGGCAGATACTGTCTAACAGCGCTGGTACCTCATTAACCGTCTCCACAAAGTGTGGCTCCATCCGGCCCTGCGAGCGAATCGAGTGGCATAAGTGACGGCCATCGACGCCCACAATCTTTTCCTCACCGGCCGCATAGACTTCCACTAAGATCAGCACGTCCACCTGCTGCAGTACTTTGACAAAGTCTTCGTAGAGATCGCGGGTACGGGTATAGCGGTGTGGCTGGAACACCATAACCAAGCGGCGCTGTGGCCAGCCCTCACGTACCGCCTTAATCGTAGCAAGCACCTCCGATGGATGGTGACCATAATCGTCCACAATGCTGACCACGCCATGTGGTGCCTGATAGCGGCCATAACGCTGGAAACGGCGGCCCACACCCTCAAAGTGCTCTAAGGCACTTAAGATGTACTGCTCTTCAATGCCCTCTTCTAAGGCCACCGCAATAGCTGCTGTCGCGTTCTTAGCCATGTGCAAACCAGGCAGCGCTAACTTCACATGTAAGTCTGGCTTCTTATTGCCATTCTCATCTAAGCGGTTGCGCTTGACCGTAAAAAACGACGCCGCTTGCGTTTGGATGTAGTCGCACACTTGCAAGTCAGCCTTGTCACTGACACCATAGGTAATGGTCGAGCGACCAATCTGTGGCAGGATGCGCTCAATGGTTGGGTCGTCAATGCAGACCACCGCCACACCATAGAAAGGCAGGTTGTGTAAGAACTGCACAAAGGTCGCAGTCAGCTGCGCAAAATCATTGTGGTAGGTCTCAAGGTGGTCAGCCTCGATGTTGGTCACCACGGTCAGCATAGGCTGTAAATGGAGGAAGGAGGCATCAGACTCGTCAGCCTCGGCAATGAGGAAACGGCTGGTGCCTAAGCGGGCATTGGTACCGGCGCTGTTTAAGAGGCCGCCAATCACAAAAGTTGGGTCTAACGCCGCCTCACCAAAAATCGACGCAATCAGCGAAGTGGTAGTGGTCTTACCATGAGTGCCAGCCACAGCGATGCCGTAGCGATAGCGCATCAGCTCGCCTAACATCTCCGCACGCCGCACGACGGGAATGCGCATTTCCATGGCCGTATCCACCTCGGGATTGCCACGGTGAATGGCTGAAGATACCACCACGACACTCGCACCGACGACATTTTCGGCGTGGTGACCAATGTAGACGGTGATACCCAGACTACGTAAGCGCTGGACGACCTTGCTTTCGGCGATATCGGAGCCGGAGACGGCATAGCCCTCGTTGTGCAGGACTTCGGCAATGCCACACATACCAGCGCCACCGATACCCACAAAGTGGATGCGCCGTACCTTGTGCATGTGTGGTACTTGAGCAAAATTAAAAAACTTATTCATGAAAAGTCCAGCCCAGCGAGCGCGAAAGAACCACAGGCACCATGGAACTCACCACCTCTGTGCTTCACGCGCAGCGCTGCAAAGATGGCAGTGAGGAATGAGGTAAACAGGCAAAAATTCGCGTTTAACCATAAATGCCCAGCCAAACTTGTGAGCATAACACAAATGGGGCGGGGCGATGAAGAGGCAGGAAAAGAGGCCGCGAGCAAAAGGGCCGGTGGCGGGGAGATGCAGCGGGGAAATTTAAGTGGCAGGATAACAAGCTGAGCGAGAGTGTTTTGCCCCTATGTGATTGCCTTAAAATCGGCCTTTTATGTGGGATTAAGCCCCTTGATGCAGAAACCTGATAGAGAGCAGCAAGCGTCGCTACCGCGACGTACCTCTAAGGTAGATTAATGGCAAGAAGCTGTGCTCACAAATGGGGAAAGCTCTCTCAGCTGAGCCAACTACCCTCAATGGGAGTAACCAGCGGCGCCGCCAGCGCCGCTCTCTCGAGGTAAAGGGCTGTAAGTCCGCGCTATTTAGCGCTGGCTTCCACAATGTCACACACCTCAGTAGTGGCATGAAGCTGCGCCTGCTCTGCGCACGCCTGTGACATCGCCGTGAGGTTATCCACCGCCCGCATCTTAGAGACAATCTCGTGAATCTTCTCTGGCGTAATGTCCTGTTGTGGCAGCAGCACACCCGCCTTTGCATTCACTAAGGTCAGCGCGTTTTTCGTCTGGTGGTCATCCACCGCCGTTGGCAGCGGTACTAAGATCGCAGGCAGCTTCGCCGCCCCCAACTCACTTACCGTCGAGGCACCCGCACGGCAAATGATGAGGTCGGCATGCCGATAGGCCGAGGCCATGTCCGTAATAAAGTCACTGGTCTCCACCGTAAAAGCCGCGCCCTCATATAAGGCCGCCGTCTTATCAGCATTGCCGCGACCGCACTGATGCACCACGCTGATCTCATCAGAGCCAAAGAGCTTTAAGCCCAGTGGGATCTTCTCATTGAGCGCCTGCGCACCTAACGAGCCACCAATAATGAGAATACGGGTCTTACCATCCTCATGGGCAAAGTTACGTGGCTCCTCATAGAGCTTGAGGATCTCAGCACGAATAGGATTGCCCACCGCCTTGACCTTTGGCCCTGTAAAAGCCTGACCGACACCTAAGAGGATCTTACTGGCAAAGCGCGCCAGGATGCGGTTAGTCATACCCGCAGCGGCATTTTGCTCGTGCAGCAAGAGAGGAATACCGCTTAAGTAAGCAGCTATGCCACCAGGACCAGAGGCATAACCACCAAAGCCGATCACCACATCAGGGCTAAAGCTCTTCATGACACGGCGGGCCTGCCACACAGCATGAGCCACCATAAAAGGAGCGGTCAGCAGCGACTTGATGCCGTTACGGCGCACGCCTTTGACATCGATGTAGTGAATGGTGATGCCCTCTTGGGGAATCAGACGCTCTTCGAGGCGGCCACGGGTACCCAGCCACTCTACGGTGTGCCCCCGTTGCTGTAATTCCTTGACGATAGCCAGTGCAGGAAAGACGTGACCGCCTGTGCCTCCGGCCATGACTAAAACTTTGAGCTGACGCTCACTCATTGTCCTTACCTCTAACCAGACAGTGCTTACTTGCTTGCTTGCTTGCTTGCTTGCTGGAGAAACTCCCAGCGGTCGGTCTGTATGTCTGTACTCTTGTAGGTGCTGCGCTCAGCTTACCCCAAGCAGGGGCTTACTGCCTAAGAGCGCCATGGAGCGACTTACTCAAGAGATGACGGATCTTAGGGCAATCAAGGTGCACTGTCCTAAGGACGGCTTAGACTTACCTGCACCATTCATCTCGAGGTGTGTATTTGCTCTCACACCTCCCCTCTGCCGTCATTTATGAGCTCACTCCTTCCCCTGCTTTGGCGTCTGTCGCAGCGTGCTTAGTCGTCGTATTTGAGCTTACCCAGCTGCTGATGCCGCCACTCAAAGTCAATGCGCAGCAAGATACCTAAAGCCCACATACACACAATAAGCGACGAGCCTCCATAGGAAATCAAAGGCAGAGTTAAGCCCTTGGTTGGCAAGCCACCTGAAGCGGCACCAATGTTAATCACCGTTTGCAGGCAGAAGAACATGCCAATACCAAAGGCCAAATAACCCTGAAATTGCGAGCGCTGCCGTAGGATCTTGGCAGATAAGATCAGCGCCTTGGAGATGATGACAAACTCCAAAGCGATAACAAAACACACGCCCAAAAAGCCGCACTCCTCGCCCATAATGGCCATGACAAAGTCGGTATGCGCCTCAGGCAGATAACCGAGCTTTTGAATGGAGTTACCGATGCCCTCACCAGTAAGGCCGCCTCGACCAAAGGCCATCAGAGACTGGGTGAGCTGGTAGCCTGAGCCAAAGCGATCCTGCCACGGATCAAGGAAGGAGGTCACACGGGCTAAGCGGTATGGCTGGAACCACACGATTAAAGCGCCGATGCCGCCGATCACGCTTAAAGTGAGGATGTACTTTAAAAGACCGGCTCCGGCCACAAAGAGGATGCCGTAGGTAATAGCGGTGACGACCACGAGGGAGCCAAAGTCTGGCTGCATTAAGAGTAAAAAGGCGATGACGGCAATAAAGCCCATTGGCTTAAAGAAGCCCCAGACTTTATTGTGTAGCATCTCGATCTTACGGGAAGTGTAACTGGAAAAGTAGATGATCCAAAAGAGCTTTAAGAGCTCGGCTGGCTGGAGGTTGATCGGGCCAAAGGCGATCCAGCGTTTAGCTTCGTTCACCTCACGACCGATGATCAGCACGAGAACCAGCAGAAAAAGGGAGATGCCCATGAGAGGCACAGAGATGTTGAACCACGTTTTGGAGGGGATCGTGGTCATGATCAGTCCCCACGTGACGGCCACGCCCGTAAAGATGAGTTGGCGCTTTAAGTAGTAATACTGGTCGCCGGTGGAGGTATAGGCCTCTTGGACGGAGGCAGAGGAGATGAGGACGATGGAGATGAGCAGAAGCAGCAGAGAGACCACGATGAGGGTGCGATCCAAGGCGGCTACATGGCGGGCTTTGAGGTCGATCTTGAACATGCGCGGATCCTCAATCTTGGTGGTGACAGAGCTATCTGCTGCGAGCATACGCGTTGGCCTGTATGAGGTCTGAAAAAGTGGTGGTTGGGGGCGCGGTTTTGAGCGGCTGCGACTAATGCGGCTAATGAGGAGCGCAAAGACTCACCTTGGGGTAAGGCGCGCTAGCGCCGCGCTTACCCTGAGGTTTAGCAGGCTTTCCCACTGGCCACAGGCCAATGGCCACTCCAAGAGGCGCCATTACTGTCCCTGCGGCGTAAAGAGCCTGTGGCGTAGTCACATTGAGGTAATAGCGCCCTCACCTTAGAGTCAGCAACCTACTCCAAGAGGAACCACTCCTAATGCTCCCTCTTGCAATAAAGAGCCTCTGGCGCTTCTCTGGCGGCGGCTCACAGGTAAGGGCGGCTGCCGCCGCTTACCCTGAGGCTTAGCAGGATTTTCCGCTGGCCACAGGCCGATGCCACTCCAAAGAGGTGCCATTACTGCCACCTGCGGCGTAAAGAGCCTGTGGCGTAGCCATCTTGAGGTAACAGCGTTTACTTCTGAGAATCAGCAGCCTACTCCCAAGAGGAACCACTCCTAATGCTCTCTCTTAAAGTAAGGCCCGCAGGCGTCGCGCCCCTAACATAGCTTAGTGCTTTACACCCTTAGCTTTGGTCTTAGCAGAGCTCTTAGCACGGCTACCTTTCTTAGCAGCTGGAGTGGCTGGAGTGGCAGCAGTCTTAGCAGGCGCTGCAGCCTTCGCAGGCTCTTCAACCTTAGCAGGAGCCGCAGTCTTTGGAGCATCCTCAGCCTTGGATGCAGGTACCGCCTCAGCTTTGGCCGCAGGGGCTGCTTCAGCAGTCGCAGTCTCTGCTTTAGAAGCAGCTGTCATGTCCTTATCCGTTGCTACCACGTGCACGCCCGCAAACAGCGCATCAGGCTTGGTCTTCGCCTCGGCCTCAGCTTTAAGCTCCTGCGCCATCTCGCGCTCCTTGGCAGGCACGGGGTCACCCGCAGGCAGATCAAAGGAGTCAACAGCTACTGCCTCTTCTACCACCGGCGTTAAGCCCGAAGCCTCGACAGCATTGTCTAAAGACTCATTTACCTCATCCTCAGTCTTTACCTTGCCATCAAAGGTAAACGCAGGCGCCTTACGCACTGACACCTCCACAATGGAGGTCAGGTTGTTCACGAGATTTACAAAGACGCGGCCGCGCTCATCAAAGCCCTTGAACTGATCAAAGGACGAGCATGCTGGACTTAATAAAATGGCCTGCCCAGGCTTAGCCTCCGCAAAAGCCTTGCGAATAGCCTGACGCATATTCAGCACGCCCTCGCAGCGGTCTTTATCTAACGCAATGATCTTTTCAGCATCACGGCCAAAACAGTAGGCCTTAACCACCTCATGACCAAAGAAGCGCTTTAATGGCGTAAAGTCCTGCCCCTTACCAATACCACCGGCAAGCAGGATGATACCGTCCTTATGACGGTCAGCTAAGCCGGTAATAGCAGCCTCAGCTGAAGCCACATTGGTAGCCTTGGAATCATTGTAGAAAGAGACACCATCTAAGATACGCACTAACTGGCAGCGGTGCTCAAGGCCATAGAAGGTCTTTAAGGCCTGCACCTGCACCTCACGTGGCACGCCCATAGCGTCAGCTAAGGCCATCGCTGCTAAAGCATTGAGCTCATTGTGCTTGCCATAAATAAAGAGGTCGCGCACATCCAACACTCTCTGGCCCTTAACGCACAGATAGGTGGTGGTGTCCGTCTCCTCACGGCTGTACTCGTTAGGATCGTTATCTAAGCCGAAGCTGGCAAAGATGTGGGCACGATTCTCTGGTTGATGTGGATAGGTATGAGGGTCATCGCGATTGACGATGATGTGATCGCAATGCTGGAAAATGCGGTGCTTAGCCTCGGTATAGGCCTCAATGCTGCCATCGTAGCGATCTAAGTGATCCTCAGAGACATTTAAGATCACACCAGCCGTTAAGTGCAGGCTCTTGGTGGTCTCCAGCTCAAAGCTCGACAGCTCTAACACGTAGGTCTCGACGCTATCGGAGAGGATATCAAAGACGGCGTTACCGAAATTAGCGCCAATAGCCGTGCGCACGCCAGCCTTTTCCAGCATGCAACCTACTAAGGCGGTCACGGTGGACTTACCATTAGAACCGGTGATACCCACGACAGGGACATTGACTTCGCTGGCAAAGAGCTCGATGTCACCGACGATTTCGACACCGGCGTCAGCAGCGGCCTTCAGCTCTGGCTTGTTAATTGAGAGGCCTGGGCTTACCACCAGCATGTCATAAGTCTTTAAGAGCTCGCCATCGAGGGGGCCTAAGTTAAAGTCGATACCGCCAGGCACTTCTTCGGCGTAAGGAGGATTGGTGCGGGTATCAAAGATGGAGAGCTTCTTTAAGTCTTGCTTGAGCAGGTAAGTTACTACGGCGATATTCGAGATGCCCAAGCCGATGACGGCGATCTTTTTACCTTGCAGTCTATTGTTCATAATAGTGTTGTTTTAACCTTGCGCGCCAGCGCCAAAACACGATAGAGGCAGCAAAGTACGTGCTGCAACTTGCTGCGCTCCCGAGGGCTGGCCACGCATATCTTACCTGCACTACGAAGAGTCAGTGGTGCGGAGTGGCGGAGTGGTCGGAGTGGGCAAAGAGGGTGGAGAGGTCTTTTGGCAGAGTGGAAAAAGGAGAGGCGTGAGCGCTAAGTTTACCGCAGACGTAAGGCACTCTTGGCTGTTTTTCCTTGTGGATAACAGCGCCCCTTGTCTAAGACGCCATGCAGCTAACGCTGTCACGCTCTGCTGACTACCTTAACTTTAAGGTCACTAAGCCCAAAAGCACTAAGACAATGGTGATAATCCAGAAACGCACAATCACGCGTGGCTCTGGCCAGCCGCCCTTTTCAAAGTGGTGGTGTAATGGCGCCATGCGGAAGATACGCACGCCACGTAAGCGGTACGAGCCCACCTGTAAGATCACGCTCAGCGTCTCCATGACAAAGATGCCGCCCATGATAAAGAGGAGCAGCTCCTCACGAATCAGCACCGCAATGATGCCTAAGGTCGCACCTAAGGCCAGCGAGCCCACATCACCCATAAAGATCTCAGCAGGATAGGTGTTAAACCATAAAAAGCCTAAGCCCGCACCAATGATAGCCACGCAGGCAATCACCAGCTCCGCTGCCAGTGGTACGTGAGGGATATAGAGGTAGTTAGCAAAGTAGTAATTCGAGGTAGCCCACGCAATGATGCCTAAGCCCGCTGCCACCGAGATGGTGATGAGAATGGCTAAACCGTCTAAGCCGTCGGTGAGATTTACGGCGTTAGAGGAGCCGGTGATCACAAAGTAAGTCAGAGGAATAATGAGGAAGCCAATATCAGGCATGAACTCCTTGAAAAACGGCACCACTAAGGTCGTTTCGGCAGGAGACTGGGCAAAGCCGTAAATGCAGCAGCCTAAGCCTAGAGCCAGTGCTGATTGCCAGAAGTACTTGTATTTGGCTCTTAAGCCGTGTGGGTCTTTGCGCACGATCTTGAGGTAGTCATCGGCAAAGCCAATGAGGCCGTAGCCGATCACGGTGGCGATGGTGTACCACACGTAAATGTTATCGAGGCGGCACCACAAGAGCATCGTGAGCACGATGGTGGAGTTAATTAAGATGCCACCCATGGTTGGGGTGCCTTGCTTTTTTAAGTGGCTCTCTGGGCCGTCTTTGCGCACTACCTGACCAAAGTGCAGTATTTGCAGCTTTTCAATGGTCTTAGGCCCGAACCATAAGGAGAGGACAAGCGCGGTGAGCATGGCGCAGACGGCGCGAAAGGTTAGGTACTCAAAGACCCGAAAGCTTGGCTCAAACTGGGAGAGCCAATCAGCAAGCAGGATAAACATGGTTAAATCTCCTCAGACAGCTTACTAAAGTGCCTCCTCACTTTAGGGTCTGCGACCGCAGCTCTCGCCCTCCTGCTTTTTTCCTGTGCCAAACTCTCTGCCCTAAAAAGATGCAGCAAAAGAGCGCGTGCTGAGGGGTAAAAGCACGAAAGAGTGCCAAGCTATCTTGTTAGCAATGGTTCTTGTCTGTGGTAGTGCGCCGTTTGTGGATAAACACGCAACAGAGCTGGCGCCATTCTATGTGATTTTGTCGCTGTGCTCACAAAATTGCCCTGTAATTTTTTAGGGGAGAACGTCACAGCTTTTTTCCGTTTCACGTGACATTCAAGTACAGTGCCTTAGAGGCTGATTGAGACTGCTGCTCATGGTGCGGCGCTGGCGCTTAGCACTGCGAGATAAGCGCCTTTGGCGGCCTTCCCTGAGTGACCACATTGCGCAGCACCCTGAGGGGCAAAGCAGCAGCACTACTACCCACCTCGAGATAGGCGCCTCTGGCGCTCTTAGAGAGCTCACCTTGCGGAGCACCCCTGAGGAGTACCGCTGCCGAGCTCTTACTTGCTTGCAGCCTCGCTTGCTAAGCGCTTCTTTCCCAGTTCTTGGAGCGCACTGACCACCTTTTCCATGTGCATCGCATGCGAGCCCTTAACTAAGCAGCACACCTCCTTACCCGCATCCAAGCACTCACTCACATGAGCCTCTAAAACCGCCAGTAAGTCCTCATGCTTTAAGAAATGACAGGCCTTATGCCCCATCGCCTCCACACAATACTGCGACAGCGGCCCAATGCATACCAGCCAGTCAATCTTCCCTGCCGCATAAGCACCAACCTGCTCATGCAGCTCAATCTCGGCATCGCCCAGCTCGCCCATGTCACCTAACACTAAGATGCGCACGCCCTGTTGCTTGCTGAGGGTATCAACGGCCGCTAACACCGCATTAAAGCTGGCATTGTAGGCATCATCAATCACCGTCAGCTGCCCATAGTGCTCTGGCGTCAGACGCCCTGAGATAAGCTGCGAGCTATTTAAGCCCCGCTGCACCGCCTCAGCATTAGCGCCCATTACTAAGCTTAATAAGGCTGCACCCGCCGCATTTAAGGCGTTATGCCGTCCCAGCATCTGTAAGCAAAAGTCACCATCTAAAGGAAAGCGCTCATCATGGCAGTGCAGGTGAAACGACAGCATCTCCCCCTGCTCCACAATGTGGCTCACCTGCATGGTCGCCTGCTCACTCTCACCAAAGCTTAAAAGCTTGCCATGCTGCACCGCCTCAGCATAATCCTCTTGCCAGCGTGGCCACCATGGGCTATCGGCTGGCACAATGCCAAAGCCCACCTCACGCTTCAGCGCCGCCGTTGGTGATTGCTCACTCTTATCTACAGGGTGCAGCGTAAAGAGGTGGTCTAAGATCTCGCTTTTGCCCTTATAAACGCCTTCACGCGAGCCAAAGCCTAAGATATGGGCCTCACCGACATTGGTGATCAGCGCATAATCAGCAGCCACAAACTCTGCCGTGCGCACAATGTCCTGTAAATGGCTGGCCCCCTGCTCAATAATGGCAAAAGGCTGCTTCTCATCAAGGCGCAACAGCGTCAGCGGCACACCCACATCATTGTTGAAATTGCCTGCCGTGTAGAGCGTACTACCGCAGTGACTTAAGATAGCAGCGGTCATCTCCTTGGCCGAGGTCTTACCACAAGAGCCAGTAATGGCACCAATCAGCGCAGGGCTCTGGTTGCGTACCAGCTCACCGCAGCGGCCGAGTAAGCGCAAGGTATCCGTACATTTAAGTAAGTACGCCTGCTCACGCCACTTGTGGTAGCGCTCCTGCTCCTCAGGGCTCAGTAGCGCGAGAATCTCTTCCTCGCTTAAATGCGTGGCACAGGCCACCGCACCTCGGGAGAGGGCGTCGGCAATAAACTTGTGCGCATCAAAGCGCTCGCCCTTTAAAGGAATAAAGAGGCAGTTTTCCCCAATTTCCTGTGAGGAAGTGGAGACGTGCGTAATCGTAACTTGCTCTACAGGGAGCTTGACCGCGTTGCCCGCAAGCACTTCACATGGGGCAAAAGCAGCTAATTGTGCCAGAGTAAATGCAATCATGACTGACTAAGGTCGCACCACTAAACGGGTCAGAGCATCTGACTTGTGGTTGTGGTGTCCGCTGGGGGTAAATAAGAACAAAGCCCCACCCTACATGTTGTAGAGTGAGGCCCATGGATAAGCTGTAAGGTGAGGAAGCAGTAAGCTAATAAGTGACAGCTACAAGGCTGCGTAAGGGGAACCGCTCCTCCCTCGAGATGGGTGGGTGGTGCTGGCGAGCCTGAGCCTATCTAATTGATGGGCACACCTGCTTGCTTAGATGCCGTCATCTCTTAAGTAAGTCATTCCTGACCTCAAGCGGTACTGCCTACTCTTCCTTACGCTTGCGGGTGCTGGTCTTGCGTGGCTTGCTCTCACCCGCTTCTGCATCAGCAGCAGTAGGCTCTTTACGCTTGCGCGTGCGCGTCGTCTTGGCCTTGCCCGCCGCACTCTTGGCGCTGGTGGTGGTGTTTGCGGCCGCCAGCGCGTCAGCATCAGCTGCCGCCGCCGTGGCTGCCTCTTCAGCTGCAGCCGCCGTCTCCTGATCCTCAGGGGTCTCAGGAGTGTGGACAGGGGCCACACTCTTCTCCTCAGGGCGGGTTACGTCTTTAGGAGCAGGCAGGCCTAAGAGCTCGCAGCACACCTCACGATCGGAAAAGTGCGTGGTGCAGTGGGCAAAGATCTGGTAATCCTCATGGCCCTTACCCGCAATCACCACACAATCATTCTTCTTCGCATGCTCAAAAGCAAAGCGAATGGCTTGATAGCGGTCAGCAATCACGACCACATTGCGCTGATTTTGTGTCAGCTGTGGCAGGCCCAGCGGTAAACCCACTAAGGCTGGGTGGTTACGGTAGTAAGCACCATGTGGCGCGGTGTTCACGAGGAACTGATCCTGCTCCTGACGTGCCGCCTCAAAGTCCTCACTCAGCTTAAAGTCCTGCGTTAAGAGCACTGGCACGCCCATGCCTGGGTCGACACTGATCTCCATCTCCACCAGAGCTTCGATGTCAGACTGCTCAAGGCGGGCCTTGATATTGGTCTTTTGCTGCAGCTGCTGCTGTAAAGAAGACACCTCCAGCGCCGCTTTTTCATTGCCCTTAGCAGCTAGCTCTTGCTGCTTTTGCAGGCGCTCTTGCAGCTTCAGCAAGGCCTTATCATTGGCCGCCTGCAGCTTGGTTAAGTGTTTGACGGCCCGTGTCCGCTGCGCAAAGCGCTCTTTGAGCTCGTCCTCAGTCAAGCACTTAGCCATCTCGACAATGGACTTGTTCTTGGTGTCGGCGTTACGTTCTGCCTCTTCACGCGCCTCAATAGCAGGCTGCACTGGTGGCGTATCCACCGCTAGCATCATGTCATCAAGGATCTTATTTAAAGGCTCAGAGCGTGGGTTGTCGGCAGTAAAGACCGCGTAGTCAGAGAAGACAGAAGCCTTTAACGCCATCATCTGGCGCTTGCCAGGATCGCGATCACCACCACAGCCTAAGACCGTAAAGATACGGCCACCGTTTAAGGTGTGGCTTTGCGCTGCACGCAGGGCTTGCTCGACGCCATCTGGGGTATGGGCGTAGTCAACGATTAAGCGTGGGAAGCCGTCCTTAGTAAAGGTTTCCATGCGGCCGATGACTGGCTTTAACTGTGGAGACAAGCGCATTAAGTGCTTGTAGTCATAGCCCATGGAGATCATCACACCCAAGGCCACAGCAAAGTTTTCGGCATTGAAGTAACCTAAGAGGTTGACCTCAGTGCGCATGGTGTGGTTTTCACTGGTCTCTAAGAACAGCTCTAAGCCGTTGCTCTGGTACTTAATGCGCTTGAGGTTAAGCGCACTGGTAAGGTTGTTTTTTGGCGTATCCTCACGCTCTAAGAACACCTCAAAGCAATTTGGCAGGCTATCGGACATGCGCCGTCCGGAATCGTGATTGAGATTAATAGCAATGCGCGCTTGTGGTACCAGTCGCAGGAAGTTGAGCTTCGCGGAGAAGTAATCTTCCATGGACTTGTGGTAGTCGAGGTGATCGCGGGTGAGGTTGGTAAAGGCACCGGCGTAAAAGGAAACACCCTCGACGCGGCCCTCACAAAAGCCAATGGAGGAGACTTCCATGACGGCGTAGTCTGCACCGAGCTTACGATAATGATCGAGCTCTTGTTGCAGCGTCACGGCGTCTAAGGTGGTGTTGTTGGCGTGCTGCAGCTCATTGATAAAGCCATAGCCGACGGTGCCAAAGAACACGGTCTTATGGCCGCAGGCGTCAAGCATTTGCGCGATCAGACTGGCAATAGTACTCTTGCCGTTGGTGCCGGTGATACCAATGACGCGCATGTGCTGCGATGGATTGCCGTAGATGAAGCTTGCCAAAGCTCCTAAGCTCTTATGCGCTGGCAGCACGAGGCGCATCATCTTAACAGCGGCAATGGCCTTTGCCTCTGGAGAGTTGCTGGTGGCCTGATAGTCGCGTAAGGATGCGGCCTCGTCTGAGATGTAATCGAGAATGACGTTACGGCCAGCGCGGACACGTTGCTCGTACTCTCTTTTACGGGTTTGCTCGTCGACGTTTGGCTCTTCGGCGATACCGGCGTACTTTAAGGAGAGATCAGGGTCAAGGAGGCCCTTATTGGAGGCTTCGCGGAAAACTTCTGGGGCGTCGATCAGGATGGCTACTGCGCCTTTAGCTTTGATTTCGTCGAGGTGGGCGAAAGGGTCGTAGTGTGAGCCTTTTTTGGCGTAGAAGATGGAGCCTTTTGTGACCTTACGGCTATCGCAGACGATGTTGGTGACTTTGATCCGCGAGATGAGGGCGCAGACATTGTCACTAAAGGCAGGTGTGATTTGCAGGTAGTCACACACACTGGCCAAAGTGCCATCAAAAATCATAGAAATCTCCAAAAGGCGCAAGCGCGGTCGGGCCCAGAGGTGAAAAGAGGTGCTGCGTTTTTGCATCACGGCGGGAGGTTATGGGCAGCGCTCTATTGTAACCGCATAGACAGCGGTAATCATCATAGCCTGTTAGGGAGAAAAAAGCGCAATGAGGTGGGCAAAGAGCTTATCTTTGCTGCTGGAGATATGGTCACGCCCTAAATGATGCGGCAGAGCTCCTATGATCGCCATTACTCCGAAGATGTAGGACTCGGCACCATACTCACCTCGAGATAGGCGCGATAGTGCCCGTTAGCGCCCTTACCCCAAATTAGCAGGCATCAGCACACCTACTCACCTCGAGATAGGCGTGGTAGCGCCTGCGATCGCCCTTACTCCAAAGAGGCAGGCATCTGCGTACCTGATCACCTAGAGATAGGCGCACTAGCGCCCTCTATCGCACTTACTCCGAAGTGGCAGGCATCGGCACACCTACTCATCTCGGAGATAAGCGCGGCAGCGCCATCCATCGTACTTACTCTGAAGTGGCAGGCGGTTGCGCACCTACTAACCTCAAGATAGGCGAGGAAGCGACCTCAAGCGCACTTCCCCCGAAGTGACAGACGGCAGCAAACCGACTCACCTCAAGATAGGCACGGTAGCGCCCTCTGTGTCACTTACCGCCCCCGACACCACCGCTTATTCCTTATCCGGTGGAATGTTGTAAAGCTGCAGCGCTCTAGTCATTACATCTCTAAACACTGGCGCCGACACCGCGCCACCATAGTAGCTGCCTTGCTGTGGCGAAAACACCACCGCAATCAGCGCAAAACGCGGATTGCTCAGTGGCGCAAAGCCCGCAAACGAAGACACATAGTCATCCACGTAACTGCCATCACGCACAATGTGCGCAGTACCAGTCTTACCAGCAATACGATAGCGATCAATAGCCGCACGACCACCCGAGCCCTGCGACACCACAGTCTCTAACGCGGTATGCATGCGGCGAATCTCATTAATGTTCGCCACCTGCGCATAATGCGGCGTGTCCACCGTGCGCAAAATGCTCACCGGTAAACGCGCGCCATAATTGGCCATCGTCGAATACGCCGACGCCATCTGTAACGCCGTCACCGTAATGCCATAGCCAAAGCCTAAGGTCGCTTTATCCAGCTCCGACCAGAAAGTGCGCGAGCTGTTGATATTGCCATTAACCTCACCAATTAAGCCCGAATTGGTGCTGCTACCAAAGCCAAAGCGCTCTAGCATCTGCAAGATGTACTCGGGGCCCACACGCTGGGAGATATGCGCCATACCAATGTTCGACGAGTACTTGATGATATCAAGTAAGGTGCCCGTATCCATCCTATGGCTGTCACGGATGATCTTGTTGTTGACGTAATACGGCCGCGTATCAAACGTCTCCGTCCACGTCACCTCACCTGTCTCTAACGCCGCTAAGGCCACAATCGGCTTAATGGTCGAGCCAGGCTCAAAGGTGTCGGTAATCGCACGATTGCGCGCCGCTTCCGAGTCAAACACCGAGCGGTCATTAGGATCAAAGCTAGGATAATTGACCATTACTAAGACCTCACCGGTCTTAACGTCCATCATCACCAACGATCCCGCCGCCGCTTCGTGCTTAATCACCGTATCCTGCAGCGCACCATACGCAAAAGTTTGCAGTCTGTCGTCAATACTCAAAACGAGGTTGCCACCAGGCTTACCCTTTTCCAGTACCGAGATGTTCTCAATGACATGACCACTTAAGTCCTTACGCGCTTGCTTCTTGGAAGCCTGTGCCGACAGGTGTTGATTAAAGCTCTGCTCCACCCCATACACGCCATCACCATTGGCGTTTAAGATGCCCACTAAGTGCGCGTTAATCTCACCTGTAGGATAGTAGCGCTGGTAGTTGTCACTGATAATAAGGCCAGGCACATCCAGTGCGGATAACTCACGGGCCTTATCAAGAGGCAAATACTGCTTCAGACGCACATGACGGCGGCTCGGGTTCTTGACCTTATCAAAGAGCTCTTGTGGCTCAATGTCCAGAATCGTCGCAATCTTGCGTAAGAGCTCGGGATCGTAAATCACCTTGCCATCGTTCATGGCCTTGGCGTCCGCAAAAATGCTCTTTACTGGCACCGAGAGCGCGAGGATCTTACCATTACGATCCGTAATGAGGCCACGTGCAGGCTCGTAGCTGTAGTTGCGCACAATGCGGTTGTCCGCCTCAGCAATGAGACGCTCAGGATGCAGCACCTGAATCCACAGTAAGCGCCCCACTAAAAAGCACATCGACAGCAAAACCACGAGCCACACAATGGTCAGACGAAAGCGGCTTAAGGCATAACCAAGCAGGGCGCCATTGCCCGCCTCAATACCCCCTAAGAGCACGCTGTCATCAGTGCCTGGGTCTTGGTTTATTTTGTTCAGGAGCCAGCGTACTACCTTAGGCTTATTGTCATAAGCCTCCTCCTCGCGGCGATAGCGGCGCCGCTCTGCACGCTTGTCCTTAGCTTTACGCCCGTCGCCTCCAAAATTCACCTTGGCCGCAGTCTGCTGCGCGCTGCGCTTGGCAGCACGCTTTTCCGCACGCTCCGAGGCATGCTGCTGACGCTTGAGCCGCAGCTTTTGGCGCAGCGTGAGGTTATCCTCAGTAGAGGCCAAATCCTCAGGGCGGGCTTTACCCACGCGCTGCACTTTCTTTGGCTTTGACTGTGACTGTGCAGCTACTGCCTCTTGCGCCTCAGCAGACGCGTCATCGTCATCATCTTCTGACAGCTGTGCCTGCTGCTCAGCAGCGTAGCCTTGCTCGCTGTAGCCTTGTTCGGTGTAGCTTTGCTGCTCGGCGTATTCCTGTGGCGTATAGCCCTGCTGTGCGTAGTCTTGTTCGGCGTAGCCTTGCTGCTGCGCATACTCTGGCGCGGCATAGTCCGGAGCTGAGGCGTACTGTGCAGCGCTGTCATAATCGTAATTTTGCGCGTCCGCGCTAGCGTCATGAGCAGCGCCCGCCCCTGTAAAG
Organism: uncultured Succinivibrionaceae bacterium; assembly: GCA_949286015.1. Lineage (GTDB taxonomy): Bacteria > Pseudomonadota > Gammaproteobacteria > Enterobacterales > Succinivibrionaceae > Anaerobiospirillum. The sequence goes on from CASEBB010000003.1 coordinate 73,083, forward strand.
GCTGATCCCTGCTGCCCTTGCTGCTGTCCCTGCTGCAGCCTGTACGCATACCACTGCTCTTGCTGCTGTAACACCGTCGCTAAGAGCTCGGTGCTGACCTCTTGGCCTTGCTGTGTGAGGTAGGACGCATACTGCTGGCTTAACTGGATATAAGCTCCATATTGGAGCGGCGATGGTGGCACCTGTCCCCACTGCTGCACATAGGCGCTATACGCCTCAGGTGTGGCAATCTCCGGTGCTCCCGCCTGCATGTAGGTCGCATACTGCTCCCACAATAAGGGCTCTTGCTCCTGCTGTTGCAGATAGGCCACATACTGGTCATACCAGCCTGCTAAGACCGCTTGCAGATCAGGCGCTTCCCCCTGAGCGGCGGCTAAATGTGCCGCCGAGGCATCCTCTGCTGCTGCCATCTGGTGTGGTGCGCTGGCGTCATTGCCACCGGCCATAAAATCAGGGGTGCTATGAGCGCTGCGCTCTTGCGGCGCTGCTGCACCTGCGCTGGCTTGGCGCTTTACGCTGCGCCGAGTTTGGCTCTTATTGGCCGCCGATGAAGACGCTGCACCGTGCTCTGCTTTTGCAGTGGTGGTGTGAGCGTCTTTGCGGCCGCGTGAGAGCAAGCCCCATAGGGCGTGCTGACGCTGCTGTTTTGGAGTTAATTTATCTCGAAACATGCACCCAAACTCTCTGAGGCACTAACCTCTAAACAAGCCAAACAAGCGCGTAAAAACAACAGCGCGTGGAAAGGGATCAAGGCGGGAGGACAAAAGCACAGAGCACCATGGCGCCCAGTCTTCACGACCGGCGCGGTTACTGCGCAATTTTAACAAAAAGCACCTGCTTACGCCCTGAGAGCTATGCCCACGCGCTGCACCTTTAAGGGCGTTTTCCCTTGTGTGAGCACAGCTCCTTGCCATTAACCTACCTACCTACCTTAAGATAAGTCGCGGCAGCGACGCTCGATGCTCCCTATCTGGTTTCTGCATCGAAGGGACTTACCCCCACCTCAAAGGCCGATTTTAAGCCAAGAACATAGGGGAAAATACTTTGAAGGGACAAGGGGAATACGCTATAGCACCTTTGCGCTTTGCGCTCAAAACTGAGCCGCCACAGCTTATGCCCCCACACTCTGGTGTGAGATAACACGCACTTTACAGCACCCAAGCGGGCAGAATCACATCTTGCTCACAAACAGCCCGCCGCTTTTTCTCTACAATCCCTGCAGAGAGTGGTGCTGCACCGCTGCACTGCACTGTAGTGCAACGCAGCGCAGTGTTGTGCACTGCCTTGCAGTGCGCGTATTTAGACCACCTCAATAGGCGTCGTGGCTCTCTTGCCCCTACTGCGCTCCATCCTTATTCACAGTAGAGTCTCGTGGCGCTGCTTTGCTTTTGTGCTCCTTGCGGCTGGAGATTCGCGCCATGGTTGAGATCACAGGCCCGAAGAACATCGACCTCTTCTCTGAAAACAGGATTAGACAGTACATCACCGAAGTGGTGGAAGATAACGATCTTGAGCAGCTCCTCTTCCAAAACCAGTTCGTGGATACCCTTGTGTACGACGCCATGAACTTTACCGCAGCGGTCAAAAGCGACGCAGAGTTCACCTTAAGAAACTTCGTCAACTACGTCAACGACCTGCGTGGCACCGATTTCAACACCTCTGATCTGAAGCAGATGTTTACCCTGCCTCAGTTGCAGCACTTAAGCACAGAGTTGCTCTCCTTTAGTAACGCCGCGACGCAAAAGTATCACAAGCCCCAAGCTACGCTGCTCCAAGATGCGCACAAATTACTCGCGCGCTTGCAGGTCTCCAACATCGCTATCCTCGACAGCATCAAGTTTCCATGCCATGCAGCACCGCAAGTAGCAAGCAGCGACCGCAATGGCCCCCCAAGCGCAAGTCGTAATGACTTTCTCCTGCGCTACATCTACACCCTGTTGCCAGGCACCCTTTACCACCTCTACACCGGCACGCAGTACTGCTGTGATGACAGCTTGGATTTGCTGGCACCGCCGCTGCTAGACACCTTGCTCATCGCCACCAAGCCTAATCCCAGCAATGATCTGCTCCTGTCCTTAATGCTCAGGAGTATCACGCACAACCTCAAGTTCATTCTGCCAATCACGCTTGAGCGCTTAGCTGGCTCCACTGTCACCAGTGTGCGTAATGCAGGGGGTAAGTCCCTGCCCCTTGACAGCGTGGGCTACAACATCGCCGCCTCGCCTCTTGATCTTAATGATCCCGACAACCACGCCCTCAATGTGCAAATCTCTTTTGACCTCACCATGCGCCCCCAGACGCAATTAAGCGCGCTCTATGGTGACGCCAAAAGCCTCAATCCTGATTTGCCGTCCCCTACTTACCACCCTGAAGATGTTAACCCCGCTTTCGTCCCCAGCGCCGCTGACGCTGACATCCCGTGGTTTTTAGAGCAACTTGCTGCCGAGCAAGAGCAAGGGCAACTGCTGCAAGAGGCCCTCAGGATCAACCAGATGTCAGATGCAGAGTATGTCCTGCTCACTTACATGGGCAATGACAAAGACGCACTGCTCCAAAAAGCTAAAGCAGAGATGGCACAGAGCGCTGCCCACCAACAAGCCGCAGCGGCCAATGCTGTTGAGGCTGTGAATGCGGATGCGAATGCTGATGCGTTTGCGGTTGCAGCAGACGCGGCACACGCCGAGAGTGAAGAGGCTGTGGCAGATGCAATGGCAGCAGAGGATCGCACCTTTTATGAGCGTATGGCGCGCTACAGTGAGCAATATGGCCCTTACCTCGCCACCATGCCGCAGCACCTTAATCTTAGCTATCGGCTGGTGCAGGTCTATGACCCGCAACAAGCTGCATGGAGGCACTACCTCACCAACATCAGCTCGGCACAATTACGGGCCTCGCAGTTAGAGGCACTGCTGTACGGGCCATGGATGCAAGAGCAGCTGCTACCTGAGAGTCGCCGCTACGTCTCCACTGTGCGCAAGATAGACAGCGATGACCTGAAGCTGATTAAGTTTTTTGTGCACATGGCCATCTTTAGAAAGGAGATGAACAGCCTCATGCGCCCTAAGAGAAAGAGACGTCCACGTACCACCAAGAGCGCGTCTCAAGCTGAAGCATAAGCTGCTTCAGCTTATGCTGCCTTTACGCTCAAGCTCTCTGTGGTAATTTGGCCTTACCAGAAGCGCAAACAGGACAAAAAGCACTAAGGCGCAAGCGGTGGATCTTTATCAAGCTCTCTGCGCCAGCTGTCTGCTCTGTACCAAAGCAGGGCATAACTGTCCTGCCACCTTATCATTATCAGTACCAACAACGGTCTTCAGCTGTCTTTAGCCCGTGAAAAGGGGCGGTCAGAACGCTGTTTTGCTGCTAAACTAAAGGCTGCTCATGCACCTGTTGCTGCAATCCTGCGACGCTCTTAGCTGCTAAGACTGGTACTGCCTCTTAGCGCCTCTTACGCTCCTGTTATCAGCAGCAAATCAGGTGGCGCTTGATGTGGCGGAGTCAGGCTCAGCTCGCTTGCATCTCCACCCATGCACTCGTCCAATCTCTCCCGCTCTAAGCCCACTCTACCTCCCGCTATCTCGGAGTCACTATGGCCAAGAAACCTACGAAGGCACCTCCTGCCGAGCCTGATGCTAAGCTCACCGACCGCGCAGATGCCGCCCTTGACGCTGCTGATGATGGCGCTGAGGCTACGAGCGCAAACATCATCCCGTTCGCGCGATGACGACGATTACGATGATTATGACGAAGACAAGGAGTACGAACCGGACACGGCCGATCCTAGTGGCTTGTATTTGCTCAAAATTGAGGTGTTAGGCACCAAAAAGCCGCTCTGGCGCCGTATTTGGATCTGGGACAACAGCTCTTTTGAGACGCTAAATAATTCCATTATCGAAGAGTTTGAATTTCATCCAAATACTCGCGCTGATTTCTACCATGACGCTCAGCGCCAACACTGGCTGTGCAACGTTTGGCCTAGTGATGGTGCCGAGCCTGATCCGACTTTGCGGCAGGTACTTAAGGTCGGTGCCACTTTAGGCTATCAGTTCGAAGGTGCAACTGACGATGAGCCTAAGAGCAGAAGCATCATCACGGTGGAGCAGTTTGTCCACGACGAAAGTGAGATCCCTGAAGACTTGGTCATGGAAGAAGGCCGCAATGACGATGATATTCCTGATCTCTACTTCCTGCTCAAAGTGCAGCTTAAGGGCTATAAGCCTCCGATCTGGCGCCGCATCTTAATCCCTGTCAAGGCTAACTTTTCTGACCTGCACTTTGCCATCCAAGACAAATTCGACTGGGGTATGGATCACTTGGCGGGATTCTATGAAGAAAGCAGATACTACAGCGAAGAAATCTGCAGCACCCACACTTGTCTTGGCGTATTTCATCCTGATCCGCAGCTCTTCCGCATTCTCTACGTAGGTATGACCTTGACCTATATTTTCGACTTTGGGGACTGTTGGACTCACCTCATCACGGTAGAAAAGGTGGTGGCATCTGAAGATGAGCTGCCAAAAAGACTGATTTGGGCTAAGGGCGATAACGTGCCACAGTACCCAGACGAAGACGAATTCTACGACTAAGAATAATAAAGGAGATCGCATGGGCAAGAAAAAAGCACCAGCGCGCAATGCCAGCAAAAAGGCCATGCAAAAGAAGGCAGCCCGTAAAAAGACCTTAGCCAAAAAGGCCTCACAACGCACTACGTCCTCCTCAGGCTTAGGCGGCACGAGTGGCATGGGCGGCATGGGCGGCATGGGAGGTCTGAACCTGCCAGGCATGAACATGTTTGGCATTAACAACGATATGATGGCTATGGCCAGATCTCTCGACGACCAGAAACGACAGCTCGCAGCGGGGCCTAATAAGAAGCGCTTTGCCAAGAATGCTCAGGCTAATGAGGGTGTTAACTACTTCCTCATTAAGGTCACCTTCACTAAGACTGACACGCCAGTCTGGCGCCGCTTAGTGCTAGCGGCCGACGATCCTATCTCGTTCCTGCACGACCAAATCCAAGAAGCCTTTGGCTGGGACAACGATCACATGTCGGTCTTCTGCTGGGACATCGCCTGCAGTAAAGAGTTTGCTCGCACCTTTGAGGATCCATGGACCTTTGAGCCTGATCCGCAAATGCGCGAGGTGCTGCGTGAGGGCGCCACCATCGGCTACAACTACAACTTCTTCCAAGACTTCACCCACACTATTACGGTGGAGAAGGCTATGGTAGAGCGCTACGACTACGATCCTGACCTGCAAATGGAGCAGGGCAAGCTCTCCCCAGATTTGCCAATGAGCGGCATCCTGTTTCATCTCTAAACAGACTTGGCCGCACCTAATAGCCGCTCTGGCGCACCATGCTTCTTGTGCTTATAAAGCAGCAAAAGTGCGCAGGGCGGCTTAAAATAGCCGACAGGCACCGTAAGCGAGCTGCTTAGCTCCGCTTAACATCTTTCCCTTCTTCTCACCCACTCTCTACCCACGATTTTAGGAGCCACCATGGCCAAAAAATCTACTAAGGCTACTACCCCAAAGCCAGAGGACGAGCGCGACTTACGTGAAGACATCGCGCTTGATGAGGCTGACGAGGCTGACGCAACGCTCGACCAAGCCTGTGTGGCCATAGATGAAGACGACGATGATGAGGACTTGGCGGACTGGCAAGAGTTCGATGAGGCCGAGTACGAAGAGGACAACGATCCTGCTAATGGCTACTACCTCTTAAAAGTCGAACTACAAGACACTACCTCGCCAGTCTGGCGCCGTCTGCTCCTCAGAGACACCGCCACAATCGACGACCTCAATGACGAAATCCTCAGAAGCTTCGAGTGGGAAGCGGACATGGGCCCGTCGATCTACAAGGACGATAAGTTCAAAAAGATGCTCAGCATCGATGTTGGCGGCTACATGGATCCTAATCCGACCTTACGTCAGGTGATTAAGCCTGGTATGACTCTGGGCTATGTGCTCGATGACTCGGGTTACGTGGAGCAGTGCACCCGCTGCCTGATCAAGGTCGAAAAGTTTGTCACCAAATCTAGTGATCTGCCATCAGACTTAGTCACCGAGCAAGGTAGCGCCGACGACGATATTCCTGAGCGCTTTTTCCTGCTCAAGGTGCAGCTCTTAGGCTTTAAGCCGCCAATCTGGCGCCGCATCCTCATCTCGAACAAAGCGCGTTTTTCGGACTTGCACTACGAGATTCAGGAGAAGTTTGGCTGGGATAATGACCACTTAGCGGGCTTCTTTGCTGGCAAGGGCTACACTGGCGAGATCTGCAGCACCGAAGATTTCCCAGGCTCCTTTAGCCCTGACCCTAAGCTCTACCGCTACCTGCGAGTGGGCGTGTCCTTTGGCTACATCTTCGATTACGGCGATGACTGGAGACATTGGATCACGGTCGAAAAAGCGGTAGCAGACAAGAGCGAGCTGCCAAAGAAGCTGATTTGGTTCAAGGGCGATAACGTGCCACAGTACCCTAATTTCGACGATGACTTCGACGAGGAGTAAGCATCACCATGGCCAAGAACAAAAAGGCAGCTTACAAGCGCAACGCCAGTAAGCGCGCCATGCAAAAGAAGGCATCCCGTAAAAAGGCCTTATCACGTGGCTCTAGCCCAGAGAGCACCGCTGCATCGCTAGGGGGCTTATTCTCCCCACCTAGCCTCAAAGACCTCTTTGGGGCTCAGAAAAAAGCCCACAAAGAGATCCCACCTGCGGAAGCTGTCGATGGCCTGCTCCTGTTGAAAGTGGAGCTCCGCAACAATCAGCACCCAGTATGGCGCCGCATTCTGATCTCCAGCGATAAGCAGTTCTCGGATCTGCACTACGAGATTCAGCGTAAGTTTGAGTGGGATGACGACCACCTCGCAGGATTCTTCTTTGATCGGCCTTATGGTCCGGACATCAGCGAAAGAACGCCATTTGATGGCTTTGTTCCTGACCCTAAGCTCAAGGCGTTTTTGCGTCCTGGCGTGAAAATCTTCTACGTCTTCGATTACGGCGATGACTGGATTCACAGCATTACCGTCGAGGATGTCTTTGCCTCTGAGGACAACGTACCACCAGACTTGGTATGGAGTGAGGGTGAGGCCATTGAGCAATACCCTAACTACGACGACGAGGAGTAGTCACACCATGGCCTTAAAGCCGACTCAGGTGCCAACCTCTACCACAGAGGACGAGCACGAGCACGATCTCCGCGATGCCTTCGTGGACGAAGACGACGCTGAAGATTGGGAAGACTACGATGAGATCGACTATGAGGAGGACTATGCGCCCAGCAAAGGCCGCTACCTCTTCAAAGTCGAACTGCAAAACTCAGCATCACCCGTCTGGCGCCGTCTGGTGCTATATGACAACTTCACTCTTGCATCCCTCAATGATGACATCCTTGATGCTTTCGACATCGCTATCGATGATGAGAGAACCATGCGGTTCTATCAGGATGACAAGTTCCACAAGGGATTGAGCATAGTTAGTTATAAATACGGAGCAGATCCTAATCCTACCTTGCGTCAAGTGGTACAGCAGGTGATGCCTTTCGGCTATATCGTTGACACCCCTGACTATCCTAAGCGCAGCCCCCGCTTCTTGATCACGGTCGAGAAGTTCATCCATGATGATAGTGAGCTGCCAGCTGACTTAGTCATGGAGCAAGGCAACATCGACGACGATATCCCTGAGCGCTTTTTCCTGCTCAAGGTGCAGCTCTTAGACTTTGAGCCGCAAATCTGGCGTCGCATCCTCATCTCAAACAAGCAGCGCTTTTTGGACTTGCACTACGAGATTCAGCGTGAGTTTGGCTGGAAAGACAATGGCTTAGCTGGCTTCTTTACCGGTAAAGGCTTTCGTGGCGAGATTTGTCGCACAGAAGATTTCCTAGACTCCCCCACTCCTAACCCCAAACTCTACCGCTATCTGCGTGAAGGCCTGTCCTTTGGCTATATTTTCGACTTCAACGACAAGTGGCAGCATTGGATCACGGTCGAAAAAGTGGTGTCAGACAAGAGCGAGCTGTCTAAAAAGCTGATTTGGGCCAAAGGCGATAACGTGCTGCCATACTAAAATGTGGCACTTAAAACCACGCGCGGACGCTGACTCGCCAAGCGCTAGCACGTAGCACGTAGCGCTTAGCTCTTGGCCATGAGCGCTACTCTACGCTAAGGCTACGGCCACAACCACAGGGCATGAGCTCACTTTAGCCTCATGCTGTATTGAGACCTTTTATATGAGACACGATCAGCTGATTGAGACTCTCGTTGCCCTGATGGGCAACGATCCCTTTGTAGCTCACAAGCTCAGCTCTTTGACGGCGCGCCGCTTTAAGGCTGACAAGAAAGCACTTGAGGGCCGCGAGATCAATCAAGATTTTGGCGAGAGCCTTGAGCGCAAGACCTTTCCTAAGCCTTCCTGCTATTACCAGCTTAAGGTCACCTTAAAGGACACCTCGGCCCCTTGCTGGCGTCGTATCATCATTCCTGATACCGCGCGCCTGTCTGACCTGCACGACGAAATTAAGTACCGCTTCGATTACTTCGGTGCGCGCATGGCTCAGTTCTACTGGCCAAAAGAGCGGGTCTATATTGCTGACACCGAGGGCGATATGTGCGAAGAGTACAAGCTGGTGCCTGACTACAAGTTAAGTGACGTCCTCTCTGTAGGCATGCGCATAAGCTACACCTTCGACTTCCAGTACTTCTACGAGCACACCATTCTCGTCGAAAAGGAGCTCAAGAGCCCCGACGAAGTCTCCAAGCGCCTTGCCATGGAAAAAGGCGAGGATCCATACGAGCTGCATGGCGACTTCAAAGACTTCGATGATGACTTTGATGAGTTTGATGACGACCTCGCGGACGAAGACGACAAATAGCAAGGCAACCGTAGCTTAGTCTCAGCTTAAGCCCAACAGAGGCCTCTCCCTCACCCCACTCCCATATCCACAACTAAGAGTGGCCAGCGCCATTTAGCACATCACTACATCAGACCTCAGGGTGAGTAGCTAATCTAAAAGCGCCTGACGGCGCCTTATCTTGAGAATAGCGCCTCAGCAAAGGCTTGCTCTCAGGGTAAAACACCTGATTGGAGGCAGTTACCTCCTTTGCGCTGGGCTTCAGTTCGCTGGCATGACCAACGCCCTATCACTCCCCTAATCCCTTTCCCTCTTCCCCGCTAAAAGCAAATACGGCAGCCCCCACTAAGCGCAGAGACTGCCGTATGGCGGCGCTGTCAGCGCCCTCTCTTCACCGTTTCGTGGCTACTGGTGATGCAGCGAGATCACCTGCTCACTATTGGTCTTTGGTGACTGCATCTGCAGCTTGTTCGACGCATACGCTCTAATCTTGGCATGCTCCGTTAAGCTCTGGCGCGTAGCCATTAAGTTCAGCCACTCCTTTTCGAGGTTGGCGTTGTTGAGCGTAATGTCGTTTAACTGCGAGGTCAGATCACGTGTCTCTTGCACCTGATACACCTTCATCAGGCACAGCACACAGGCCAAAACCGCTAGGCCATATACCAGCCAGTGCGCTAAAAAGTCCTGACAAATCAGCGGCAGCAGACGTGGCTTGCGCTCTCTGTTGCCCGCAGCGCTCATGGTAACCGTGCTTCTAAAGCACTCCTTACCAGGCAAATACGGCAGCGTCGCCACCATGTTCGGATCAAAGTGAGGCTTGTCAGCATCTTCAGCAGCCGCTGTGCCACTACCCACCGCCACATTGTCCGTACCAGTGCGCAATTGCTCACTGACCACCGACACATTGCCCGTAATAAAGTCTTCAGCCTCAATGAGGCCCTTTTCATCCTCAGCATCCAACAGCGTTGGTGCCTTTGGCTGTGGCAGCGCCATCAGCTCCACATCAGAGGACAGCAGGCTAAACTGTGGTGGGCGTGGCCCATTGTTAGGGCTACTCATCGCCACGAGGTCGGCCGTTTGCGCCTCATAGCGTTGCGCCTGTAAGCGGCTATGCCGCTCATAGCGCTCGCGGGCTTCACCCTCATAGAGATTGGCTACCACCACGCGGTTAGTGTCTTTGCTAAGAGCCGCAGCCTCTTGGGCATTGAGAGCTACCAGTGCAGGCTCGCCACTTGTAGGAAAGGTCAGTGACTCACCCACGACATGCAGCGTTGGCCCTGTCTCGTCATTACCGTCAGCCGCGTCACCAGCCTCCAGCGCCGCCGCAACACTGGCGTCAGCAGCAATCTCCTCGCTCGCGCCTGCAGTCGCATCCTGCGCAGCCGCATCTTGCTTGGTGGCAGCAGACAGAGCAGTCTCACTCTCTGCGACCATCATGGCAGAAGCCTGCTCCTGCACCTCAGGCGCATCCGTGACCGGCACCGCGTCCGCTGTCTCTGCTGTCTCTGTTGCTGCTGCCGTTGCCGCTGCAGCACGCGCGGCTGCGGTCTCTACGGTGTCAGTAGCATCATCTTCCCTGACCACCATTGCAGCTGTAGCTGCGTCAGCAGCCACCACCGCCTCGTCGTCATCGGCGCCCGCAAAGACACTAGCAGCCACTTCTGCAAGGCGCTGTTGCAACGCTGCATCCAGCCCCTCAAGTGGCGACACGTAATCATCGGCCTCAGCTTCGGCCTCTTCCTGCAGCTGACGTGGAATTGGGTGTGCGCGCAACTGCGTCACACTCACGTCTTCCACGCTCACGCCACTTAACGCTGGCGCTTGCAGGGCAGCATCATGCTCTTGCTCTAAGCTGGAGCCTAACTTGGGTAAGCGCTCTAAATTGAGCTCCTCACCTCGATCACGGCGGCGGGAAAAGAGAGATCGCATATTACTCCCCCTCAACTGTTGCAGGGGCTGCTAAACGCTCTGCTACGCGTAAGGTAGCCGAGCGGGCACGCACGTTGGTGCTTAATTCTTCTGCGGAAGCCTTTTGGGCGTGGCCTACCACCTCAAGCGTGGCGCTCTTTAAACGCACCGCCTCAAGCTGCTCTGCGGTCAGCGGAATGTGTGCTGGGATTTTCTCGCCTTCGCTTTGCTCGCGGAAAAAGGTCTTCACAATGCGATCCTCAAGCGAGTGGAAGGAGATCACACACAAACGCCCATGTGGAGCTAAAGCTTGCAGCGCTGCCGCTAGCGCTTGTTTGAGCTCATCGAGCTCCGCATTCACCTCAATGCGCAGCGCCTGAAAGCAGCGCGTGGCCTTGTGCTTAGGGGTAGGTTTGCCAGGGATGGCCGCAGCAATCACCTGTGCCAAATCCTTAGTGGTGGTAAAAGGCGTGATTGCGCGCCGCTGCACAATGGCACGGGCGACCTTGGTGGCAAAGCGCTCTTCGCCATAAACCTTAAAGACGTAAGCTAACTGCTTCTCATCGTAGGTGGCGATGACGCTCTGCGCACTCTTCTCTGCGCTTTGATCCATGCGCATATCAAGAGGGCCGTCCTTGTCAAAGGAAAAGCCGCGCTCCCCATCGTCAAGCTGTGGCGAGGACACACCAATGTCCAGCAAGATGCCGTCAATTTTCCCGAGGAGGCCCCTGCTCTCACAGACACTCTTAAGCTGAGAAAACGGTGTGTGCACCATGGTAAAACGGCTGTCTTCACGCGCTAGAGCATTGCCCACTTCGACAGCGGCTAAATCGCGGTCTAAGCCAATGAGGCGGCCCTGAGGCCCTAAGCGTGAGAGGATTTGTCGCGAGTGACCGCCACGCCCAAAGGTGCCGTCAAGGTACACACCATCTTCCTTGATGCGTAGCCCTTGCATGCACTCATTTAGCAGCACAGGGATGTGAGTCAGAGCAGCTGCCATAAATATCCTTAGGTGAGCCACTGGCTATCAGCTCGTAGCGCCAAACCAACCTTAAACGTAAACGATGGGATCAGCCTCTAGGTGCGCTCCGCCGCTGAAGCTGGCGTAACGCGTTAGACTCAGGTGGTATGGTGCTTTGCGCTCATAAAACACAGAAGCTACCTTGTGTCACCGCAGCTCTCTTATGCCGGTGGGCCTCGAGATGGAGCCTTACTTAGGGTAAATCCACTGCGAAACAGTCAGTGGGCAGGCTCATGGCTATGCGGTTTTACCCCCTACGCAGACTGTAGCGCCGCTGTCTTGCCTACTTAAAAGTAGCGGCCTTTTGGCTGGCAGGAGGTGGGTGCACGCAGCAAAATGTCATCGTGCGTGCTGGCAACATGCTGGGGTATGCGGTCGTAATTTAAGTCACAACTGCTATCTAAGTGCCTTTTGTACCACGTGAGAGTGCCGCTCTGTTGCCTTCTTCGGCAAGCAATAGAGCACACTCTGATCATGGTGAAAATTTTAAGAGATTCACTAAATTTTCTCAAATCCCATATTTAAGCCGCATACTGTGAGGTGAGGCTGTTTTGTATGTGCCCTTATCTAGGGAAAATCACGTACATTCGCCTTTTACAGCTATTTTTCCTTGCCATCGCCCCCAGCGGCATTGGTCGCGCGTTTACAAGGCTGCACTTGCGCGCCAATCTTTAGCGGGAAGTTGTCTAGCTACCTCATAACGTCTTTTCCCTGCACCACGCCCTTATTTACGCCCAAGTAGCTCTCGCCTCTCTTGGCTAGCTACATCGCATCTTACCCAAAATTGTCGTGGTTATTTTCACTCTGCTCTGCCAAGTGCAGCTGTGCCGTCGGCTGCTGCTGCCATATACCCATTACGCCTGATCTGAAAATAATAATCTGCGCTATTTGCTAGCAACATCACGTTTTTTGTGGCTGAGCTTGAGCACAGTTAAGCCCTTTTTTGGTGCTTTGCGTCCCAGAGGCGTTTCTACGCTACCCCGCACGAGAAGATGCGTGGCTGCCAAATATTGTGACTTTTGCTTATTTACACTGTTTGGCACAATTTGTCAAATTTAGAGGTGCTGGTATGGCGAATGGTTAGCACTGCTGGCTATACGTTTTGACCTAGAGTTGTCGGCGCATGCCCCACTCGTAAGAGTGGGGTTAGCCGACATTTAGTATTGGGGCTTTAGCCAAGCACAGCGTACACACATCCT
>CASEBB010000004.1 GCA_949286015.1 uncultured Succinivibrionaceae bacterium
GTACCAGATTATAACGATGCACAGCACACTTATATGCTGGTTATGCTGGCTGCATTAAATTCATCCCCATAGCTAAACTCGCTAACTTAACGCCCATGGGTAGAAACCGGTTTTGCCACCTCCTAAGTGGAGCTTTTTACCCATAGCCTCAGACCACAGCTCTGGAGGCAAGTCCTTCCAGTATTGCCCTGGCTTAAGCAGCTCGTAAAAGCGCAGACGCTGTGGGGGAATGGGCAGAAAGTGCTGCTCATTCTCGGTGGTAGGGATAGTAGCCACGGCGTCAGCAAATGTACGCCACTGTGGCAGGCCAAAACGTCCCTGCTCATCATGGGTAGGTGTGAGGTAGGATACCTTACAGGTAGAGTCACTGTCGCGGCGCTTACCGATAATAACGACACGCTCACGAATCTGCGCTGCACCGAAGTTTGCGGCGTTGTAAAGCTCAAAGGACAGCACGTAGCCGCTATCCCTTAAGCGCTCTAAGATGAGAGCCAGAGCGCCCCCGCGCACCGGCCGAGGACTGGCCATGAGCTCAGGTTGCGAGCGTAGCTGTGGTGGCACATAGGGGTAGCTCATAGAGAGCAAGCCACGCACATTCTCGATCACGACATAACGCGGCTTAAGGTCAGCAATACGGTCGATGAAGCAGAGAAAAACGTTTCCGCGCGCATCGTCTAAGCCGCGGCGGGCACCGGCGGTGCTAAAAGCTTGGCAAGGCGGCCCACCAAAGACCACATCGATCTCTTGGCTGGGGGACATGCCTGCGGCCGCACGGATTTGCGCTGCGGAGTATTGTGAAATATCGCCAATGAGAGGCAGGTGAGGAAAGTTTGCGGCTATGGACTGACGACAGGTGTTATCGACCTCACAGGCGAGACGGGCGTGGATGCCACCTTGTGCCATGCCCAGATCTAAGCCCATGGCACCGGAGAAGAAGCTCAAAGCCACCAATGCGTCCGGACAAGAGGGCGATTGCAGGGCATGATCAGTCATGGGCAATCCTCGCTGCATAAGGTCAGGACAATCACAGATCCTTGAGGACAGAGAGCAACTGGCGAGAACGGAGTAGCATGGTCTGGATGCCACTTCAAGTAAGCGTAAGCGCTGGCCGCTCTAGCTATGGCGCCTTGCGGCGCCGTTACTGCAGAGGACGATACGCTCTGTTAGGCCGCTCTAAATCTCGATTGTGCCCTCAAAGACGGTTGTAGCAGGCCCCTTCATCAGCACAGGGTTATTCTCGCCCTCCCACGTGATACGGAGCTTACCGCCAGGTAATTCCACCTTAACCTTACGATCTAACAGGCCTTGGCTCATACCAATGACGGCAGCGGCACAGGCTCCCGTACCGCAGGCCATAGTCTCACCACAGCCGCGCTCATACACACGCAGCTTCACCTCATGGCGGGAGAGCACCTGCATAAAGCCCACATTAACGCGCTCAGGGAAGAAGCTGTGACGCTCCAGCATAGGGCCTACTAACTCTACAGGGAAGGTAGCCACATCAGGCACCACCGTAGTCATATGCGGGTTGCCCATCGACACGGCGCCAATCTTTAAGGTCGGATGTTCCGCTACCCACTGCTTTAAAGCCTCACTGTCAGTGTCCTTAAGCTCTTGCGTCAGTGGCAGGTCATAGCAGGTAGCAGCGCTCTCCATGGAAAAGGGCAGCTTCGCTGGGGTAAATTCAGGCACCCCCATATTGACTACCACCTCACCGTCGCTCTCGACTTTGAGTACCAGCTGGCCTGCCATGGTCGAGACCTTAATCTCGTTTTTGTTGCACAGGCCGTGGTCTAAGACAAAGCGGGCAAAGCAGCGGGCGCCATTGCCGCACATCTGCACCTCTGAGCCATCGCGGTTAAAGATGCGGTAATGGAAGTCGAGGTCAGGGTTATAGGGAGGCTCTACTAAGAGCAGCTGATCAAAGCCCACCCCAAAGTGGCGGTCGCCTAAGCGCTTGATGAGGTCAGGGTTAAAAAAGACCTTTTGGCGCACGCCATCGACCACCATAAAGTCGTTACCCAGACCGTGCATTTTGGTAAATTTCAGCAGCATCTTTTTCTTCCCTACCTTGCCCTAACCTATCCTAACCTTACCTTGTTGGTTACCCCGTCGCGCGGCAGCGTGTTGCGTCTCCAGACAGACGCTGTTCTTTGCCTCAAGTGTTACCACTCATGAGACATACGGCCGCACTTAGGGTACAAGGGCGGCCGCTGTCTTCAAGAGCATAGGGGTAACGCTTAAGGGAGCGCGCACTACGTGCTTTAGGAGAACTGCTTCTCTAAGTCCGTAATGATGCGCTCGTTCTCCCACATGTCCTCTTCCTTTTGGCGCTCACGGATCACATAGGAGCGATTGCCGTCGACTAAGATCTCAGCACACAGTGGACGGCCATTGTAGTTAGAAGACATCGAGCTGCCATAGGCACCAGCACCACGCACAGCAAGGACATCACCCTCACGCACGTTTAAGTTACGCTCCTTGCCTAAGAAGTCATCGCTCTCGCAGATTGGGCCCACCACATCATAGACGCGGTTGCCGTTCTTATCGCTCTCTGGCAGCGCATCAGTGGCTGGGCGCTTCACCGCTGGCACGATGTTCATCCACGAGTTGTAGAGCGCGGGACGAATGAGGTCAGACATGCTAGCATCAACAATACAGAAGTTACGCTCAGGATTGCTCTTTAAGTAGAGCACCTTAGTTAAGAGGATACCGGCATTAGCGACCATAGCGCGGCCAGGCTCGCAGTACACCGCCACGTCGATGTCCTTTAAGCGCTGCAGCACTGCGGCTAAGTACTCATATGGCGATGGTGGGGTCTCATCGTTGTAGGTCACACCTAAACCACCACCGATGTCGATGTGATCGACCTTGATGCCCATTTCCTCTAACTCGTGATAGAGGGCGATCAGCTTATCTGTAGCCTCAATGATTGGGCCGCCAGAGGTCATTTGCGAGCCGATGTGGCAATCGATACCGGTAGCCTCTAAGTGCGGATCGTTTTTGATCACCTGATAGAGGCGGGAGGCGTCCTCAAACGGGATGCCAAACTTATTCTTCTTTAAGCCAGTAGAGATCGAAGGGTGGGTCTTGGCGTCCACATTAGGGTTAACGCGCAGCGCCACTGGAGCCTTAATGCCGAGCTTAGCGGCGATCTTCGAGACCGCATAGAGCTCGCTCTCGGACTCGATGTTTAAGCACTTAATGTTGTGGCTCAGGGCAAACTCGATTTCATCTGGGCGTTTACCCACACCGGAGTAAATCACCTTTTGTGGGTCACCACCGGCGGCTATGACGCGCATAAGCTCGCCTTTGGAGACAACATCAAAGCCGCAGCCGAATTCGGCGATGATATTGAGGATGGCAAGGGAGCAATTGGCCTTAACGGCATAGCAGACGAGGTGGTCTTTGCTTACCAAGGCATCTTCAAAGGCCCGCAAGTGACGCTCAAGCGTGGCTTTGGAGTAGACATACAGCGGAGAGCCGTATTGCTCTACTAAGTCGCGTACCTTGATGTCCTCAGCATAAAGCTCGTTGTCTTTGTAGTTGAAGTAATCCATTTGTGATCAACCAAAAATGCATGGGCCTAAGGGAAAAGTGCCACGGGGTCAGGGTCTTAATCGCGCTCCTCGGAAGAGGAGCTGACATCACCGGTCGCGTTTGACACTGGTTGCTGGGCTTGGATGTTGGTTTCGTCCTCTGGGAGGTAGAGGTCGTACTTAAGGCCGCAGCTGCTTAAGAACAAAGTGCTCAGGAGGAGCAAAGCTGGAGCGAGGCCGCGAAAAGAGAACATGGTGGTTGTTTCCAGAAAAGCTGCTATGAAAGCGCAGCGGGGTATTCAGCTTAACACAAAGCTTAAGGCTAAGAATCACCACGATGAGGCATACGCGCAGAAGAGCCATTTTATGGGATCTGTGGGGATTGAGGGCGGGTAAGCTACAGGGGTGATGGTCTGATATGGTGCAAGCACCCTGCTGTCAGCTAAGTCCGCCTATCTTTAGGGCCGCGCTAGCACAGCCCCTCAAAGTGAGAGGCGTCCGCGACAGCGACGCCAAAGCGCTAAGCGCTAAGTACCCCTAAGCTTAAGAGCAGACCAGAGGCACGAACCACCTCAAAGCTCAAAGTAGTGGCATTAATGTAGGTATCCTAAAAAGCGCCTAACGGCGCATTATCTCGAGAGTAGAGTCTCAGCAAATACCAACTCTAAGGGTAAGACACCTGATTGTAGGCCGTTTTCACCTTGGGAATTGGCTTTTTGGGACACCTACGCATTAACCAGAGTAGTGGCGCCTTACGGTGACCTATCTCGAGAGGCAGCTGACAATCCCCAACTCTGCGTAGTAGGCAGCCGTTATCACGGCGCTAACCGCGCCGCATCTTCAGAGTAACCCCATAGCCTCACCACCTCAAACACCGCAGCGTGCGGGCATGACCGCGCTGAGCGGCCTAAGCCGTAGCCTCCGCCGCTGCTGCCGCTGGTGATGTGCCCTGCTTTGCTAGCGCCACTGCGTCCACTGCTCCAACACTGGTGCTGCTCTCTACAGCTACAGCACCTCCTGAAGCCACTCCCGCCTCTGCAGCTGGCTCCGTTGCTAAGCCGCGAATCGTAAACGGGTGTAAGGTCTTCTGATCAGCACTGAGCACAAAGTACTGTGGCAAGTTAAAGCGGTTCGTGTACTGCAAGCGGTTCTGACTCTGGCTAGTGTAGAAGCGGTTAATCGCATTCACCAATGCCGCACGTGAGCCATAGTAGTCGTGGTAGATCTTGACCTCATTACGCTCATTGATGATGTAGATATCCCAATGCCCCGCTAAGCGTGGCGCAAAGAAATACTGCATGATGCCCGAGGTGGCGTAGCGATCAACAATAGGCGGTACCTGCAGCGCAAACTCTGGCCTCATACCATAACGGGAGAGCACGCTGATATCAAAGTCGCTGCTACCAAAGACGCCATTACGCTGAATCATGACACCACGCTCACCCTGCGCTCGTGCCGTGTAGGTGTTTCTGCCCACCTCAAAAACGTACTCACTGGAGCCACCCGCATTAAGGCAGTTAAAGACTTGGCGTATCGTCGCCTCCAGATCGTACTTAATCAGATCCTGATAGGAAGCAGCATATGAGCACACCTCCACCAGCGAGAGGAACGAGGTGCTCGCACTACTCTGCGTCTGCTCATCACTACTGTTAGCAAAGATACGCAGTAAGGTCGCCAGCAGCTCCACTACGCCCTCTTCACCATGCGGTAAGGTCACGGAGCGGATCTCACCCCAACTGTTGACCATAACCAGATCCAAAGAGCCAATGAGGCAGACACGCTGACGGCCATAGCAGAGGGTCGAGCCATCACCGATGTTAGCGAGGTTGTTTTGCAGAAGCTCGGTGTCATCCTGCTCCAAATTGAGCATGATGAGCGCTGCACGGAGCTTGGGTGCACTCTGCAACTCACTCTCACTGACATGGCCCAATTGCGGCTCCAGCACGCGGCGGATATCGCTGCTTAAGATCTTGATCTTCAGCGGGCTAACCGGCGAGTGCGCCCCCACCACAAAGGTGCGTGAACGTGAGGATAAGAGGCCATTAAAGCAAGCCCACGTCACTACCTCACTTAAGCGCGAGCCAATGAACGAGACCTTTGTGTTGAGCAAAGCGATGTCATCAGGGGCAGCTGGGTATAAATGCCAGCCCTTACGGCAGAGGCTGTACTCACTTGGGCGAATAAAGGTGAGGTTCCTCTCCTCAAGGTCGTGCGGCATGGAGCAGTGCAGGAGTGGTATCTTGCCTGGATAGAGGTCGAAAGCCGCATAGAGCTTACGCGAGAGCACGCCCGCATCATCGGAGGTAATGGCGTATTCAATGCCGTGACGCACAGAGAAGCGCAGGAGAGCCATATAGCTCTCCATAATGGTGTTATAGACCTCAAGGTTAAAGGCACGTACCGCTTCGACCTTCCACGAGTTGATCGACTCCAGCTCTTGGACAAAGGCATCAGACCAGCCCCAGCGCTTGCTGAACTTATTTAAGAGCTCACGCTTGAGCTGGTAGTCGTCATGGTGGTGCACACTCTTGTGCGTCAGGCCCTTAAAGATCTTTAAGTAGAAGCACTTGCGCATGAGGTTAAGACGGTCATAGCGCGGCCGGTCGTCACCATCACGTAAGAGGATATCGCTCTCCACACTGCTCATGGCGGCAGTAGCCGCGACCGAGGTACCAGCATGGCGCCGTGGCACCGGTGCCATAAAGTCGCTCTCACCGCTTGCAGGCGTACTCTCAAGCGCGGCAAAAGCATCGCGGCCTCGACCACGCAGCTTACCCTGCTGCATCTTTTTCTGGCGCTGCTGCAAGCTCTGCAGGTAGTTAGAGACCTTTAAGTACATGAGGTAATAGGAATCGAGATCGAGACTATAACCGTCATGAGAGTGCATGTACTCTTTGAGCTCAGAGGAGAGCAGCTTGGAGTTTGGATAGTCGCTACTGTAGGCCTCCATAAGGAGGATTTTCAGTACCACCTTAAAAGGCGAATCAATGGCCTTGTATAGGAGCCACAGGCCCGAGCCAAAGTACTCCGTAGGCGAGCTGGTTAAGACCGAGCCAAAGTCAAACCATTCCTCGGCCTTAAGCGGCGCCTCGTGCTCTTGCCAGCCATCATGTAAGGCCGCTTGCACACACTCATCATCAGTGAGGATGTTGCCATAGGCCCACTCAGGGTAGATTTCTTCGGCCTTATCGAGGCGGGGTATAGCGGCAGCGGCGGCAGTGACCGCCTCACGGCGCCAGCCACCAGAGATGCCAACGATGCCACTTTGCTTCGTGACCTGCCACTCTTTACGGCTGTGATTGACGATGGTGGTGCCATCATTATTGCCAGTACCACCAGCACTACCCACACTGCCATTAAAGCCCGTACCGCTAGCAGTGCTTGCAGCGCTATCAGCCGCCAGCGCCTCTGCGGCCAAAGCGTTAACCGCTGCCGAGTCTGGAGACCATGGGGCAGTAGCAGGCGTAAACGGCGCCTCGTGGTTATAGTCAGTGCTCAAGGCGCTACCAGAGCTAGCCTGTACCTGCAATTGAGATTGAGATTGAGCTTGCTGTGCCGCTGCTAAGGCCGTAGCCGCACCATGAGTACTGTGTGCGGTGCGGACGCTGGTCGCAGCAAGAGCTGGTGGTACCACGTCATTCTCCGCCGCATCAAAGTCGTAAGCAGCGTCGGCAAAGAGCTCACCGGCACCATAGCTGGTGGCATTAGTCCTGACCGCATCTACAGTGCTGGCAGATGCAGACGCATCTGCGCGATTGTGGCTGGAGCTGCGACGCGGCACGGTAATTTTTTCGACCGAGGAAAAGAGGTGCATCGCGGCAGCGGCGGGGGCGCGATTGGCAAGAGTAGTGCTCTGCGGGGCTGCAGCGTAAGCATTTAAGGACGAGGCCGAATCCGTAGCAGAAGCAGCCGCAGTGGCGGCTGGCGCAGTAAAGGACTCATCAGCACGCACCGCCGTTGCGGTATTGCTCTCGGTCAACGCAGAAGATACGGTGGTATCAGTGGTACTAGGCTCAGCAAAGTGGCGGGCAAAGTAGCCCTCGTCACTATCGGGGTAGTGCCGCTGGTCTAAGGTCAGCTCATATTGCATTCCGCCCTGCTCATAGCGAGTACGCTGATAGGCCTGCGCAAAGGTGCTTAAATTGGAATCTGTGGCAAACGATGCGTGGTAGGCGGCAGCAGTGTCTTTTGGGGCGGAGCCACTGTAAGCTTCTTGCTGGCGCTCTTGCTCTTCTAAGGTCGCAGTGGGGGTGAGAGCGGAGAAGGTACGGGCACGCGGCGGCGCAGGCATGTTGATACGAGCCTGCCCCGTGGCGGTCACAACAAAGGTGGTCGCTTGCAGCGGTTCTCGCGCTGGGTGCTCGACGCTAGCAGTGTTTACAGGAGAGGCAGTGCTGGCAACAGCAGTAGTAGTAACCGCGCCCTCATCTAAAAAGGCCGCTTGCATCCCCACCTGCGGCGCTGGCTGCGGCACCATAAAGTCAGTGACCGCAAAGGGCATAGGCTTGATGCCCATAGAGGTCATAAGCTGCTCTAAATGCTTGCGGCGCTGCGTGCTCACGTCAGAGGCAGTGCCCGCTTGACTCTCTAGAGCCTGCGTGGTGGTCGTAATGGTAGAGAGAGCCGCTGGAGTAAAGTCCGGTGTACGCTCCGTCTCTTTAGTTTTGGTTGTGGTGGTGGAATTGTCGCTATGCGTCGCTGGTGACAGCGAGCCTAAGAAGTGCGGCAAAGAGAGATTAAAAGCGCGGTTTTTTAACAGAGAACGCGCCACCTGCATGAGGCGGGCGCGCGTCTCCATAAACATATGCAGCGTTGAGCTCTCACCACTACCACTACCCGCATCAGTACCAGTGCCTACAGCAGAGGTGTCTTTTGAGCTGCCGTCAGCTGCCGGTGGGGTCAAAACGATCTTGCCCTCGACCCACGACGCTTTTTCAGCGGCAAACTCCTTGGGCAGCGGCTGGTAAACAGCCTCAATGCAGGCAATAGAGTAAAACTGCTGAGAGGTCAGAGGACAGATATGCGCCAGCAGCGATAGCGGAATCGCCTGCTCACCACGGGTTAAGTCCACATCCTGACCAGAAGCGGTCATAGCAGCGGCTAAGAGGACAGAGTCAGAATCAGATTCACCTGCAGCAAAGTCATCCGTAAAGAGCGGCATGCTGCTCACGGTATATTCCGAGAGCTGCTCTATTGCGGCTGTACCACTGCCGGTTACAGCACTATTAGCAGCGGCCATGCCCTGAGCGGCGGTAGCTCCAGTAGCTGCAGCCTGTAGCGCTTGTTCAGGACTAATCGCAGTTAAAGTCGCAGAAAAAGAGCCAGTATCACTAAAGGTGACGTTGCCTAACAGGGCCATGCTGTATGGCCCTGCTGTACTCTGCATTGCGTCAAAAGGAGTGGCTGCAGACGCAGCCGTGCGCACGGCGTAAGAGGCCGTTTGTGTGTCAGCATCGTCACAAGCTGCAGCGGCGGCCGCAAGGTAGGCGGGGCTAAAGTCGGTGCGGTGGCTACTGGAAAGAGACGCGCTCGCGCCCATAACGCCATAGGCTGAGCCGGTGCCCATTGTGGCTCCGGCGCCCAGAGACGCACTAGATGATGTTGCCTTTGAGGCGGCTATGAGCTCACCGCTTACAGCCTCACTTGCAGCGCCAGCCTGTTGTGCAGCTACAGGGGCGATGGCAGCAGGTTCAGCGCTCGTGGCGGCAGCTGTGCTCGCGGGGAAGGATAAACGTCCAGCGGCCTGCTGCATCGCCATAATTTGCGCTTTATGCAGAGCCAGCGCGTCCTTATACGCCTGCATCTCACTTAAGGTAGGGATGTCAGCTGGCGCCTGTGGTGATGGCGGAGCTAACAGGGCAGCGGCTTCATAGGCTGTCATATCCGCAATTTGTGGATCGAGCTGAAACTGCGCCGCCATGAGCTCATCCTCAAGCGAGCGACCACGCGTAGCGGACAAGGTACCTAAGCCCGAAACACCATGCAGGAGGAAGTTTACGTAGTCGCTATAGCCGCTCTGCTCTTCTTTGGTGGAGATGAGATACCAAATGATGTAGCGGCCGCAAAGGCGGATGGAGGAACGGTAAAACTCGTCAAGCAGGAAGAGGTTTTGCGCGCTACCGCAGTTTTCCTCATCCATGCAGTCGGGACTGAAGTTAGTAAAGCGATCCTCTGGGGTCACAAAGAGGTTTAACTCTACACCACGGGCCTTGACGTAGGTGGTGATAAAGCGGCACTTGTTTTGGAGGGCGGTCATACCCTCAGGTGAGATATTGGCCTTAACACAGACCCAAATGTCGACATCGGAGGAGTCAGACTGACCTAAAGAGGAGGTACTACCCATGGCATAGAGGCCTAAGATAGCGTGCTCCCGTGGCTCTTCAAGTGGAGGTGAGTCTGGCAGCAGGATGCTTTTGAGGTAATTTTGCTGGGCGGCATCAGGGGTAAAGAGGTCGATGCCGTGAGGAATGTAGCCGGTACGGTAGCCAGGGAGATTGATATGGTTGTAGTGCAGCAGGACAGGCACCATGGACAGGCAGAAACGAGCCTCATGATGCATTAAATCCAACGCGCGCTGCAGGCGTGTTTCGTTTAAGGCCTTATAGCGGCGCAGGCGCGTGAGGATCTGCTGTTGCGTGATATAGACCATGCACTACACCGAAAGCTTGTAGGTCAGACGCCCAAGCGCCAGCAACCAAGATGACACCACACAAGGTAGTGGCCTCTGAGGGTGTTACCTACTTTTATCGTTACTGCGGGCCAAAGAGGCGGCGAAAAGCTAAAGCTCAAAAGGGATGACAGCGGCGCTACGTGAAGGAGCGCTGTATCAGAGCATTATAACGCCCGCACGGGCAGAACAACGGGGCGGCGCGCATTATGAGGAAGTAATTACCGTAAGAACTTGCCAGCGCACGCTAGAGCACAATAGAGCCCGCAGCTCACCTCACCGCGCAAATAAGGGCGCTGCTCACAAGATTACGCCGCTTGCGGTGGCGCCCGCTCTCACCTCAAGGCAGATAAGCCCACCGCAACCACTGTTAGGTGAAACTTACCCGCAAGGGCTCTACCACCACGCTCCTTGGCACGGCAGCATGATAAATATCAGCATGCTTTGCCTTAGCGCACTCTTTTTGTGCAACAGAGCGCAGCGCCATTTCGTAGCAATTATGACTTTTATGCCGCCTCGGATTTCGGCCTTGCTCACACTTGCACCCCTCACTACGCTAGGATAGTAGTGCTTTGGTGTAAAATTCCTCTTTAGCGCTTTAACTGGGCCACAGCCCAGAGGCGATCACGCCACGGTGCTCTGATTTTGCGCTCACGCACAAACAGCCCTCAAGACAGCTTCTTAGCCCTGCCTACGCACACTTTAGGCGCCTAAAAGCTGCATTCTCAGTCACCGACCATCTTGGCGGTGGCGGCGGTGTGCACATGGCGCTCCCGTTACTGCCCTTTACTGGTAGCACCTCCATGAGGTTACCAGCAAAGGCCCTCATTAGCTTTAGGGTCATTGCCTCCACAGAGTACGGCATTGTCTCTGACTTACCGTGACTTCCGAGCGCAGCCTTTTAAGCTTGCCTTAGACAAGAGGAAAGCCTACTGGCATTGACGCCCCGACAAGGCCCATAGGGATCAAAATGGTAAAAGAAACGTCCGCCACTGAAAGCACTGCTTCTCAGACAGCAGCGACCTCTGCTACGTCTTCTGCTAGCAGTCAGACGCCACAAGCTCCACAAAATGCTGCTGTACCAGCTACTGTTGACTACGCCTCCGTCTCGCAGGTACGCGATCTGGAAAGCCGCCTCAATACGCGTATTGAGAAAAACGCTGGCGGTAAGACAGGCCTTTTATGGGTTGTGACGATCTTAGCCTTAGCAGGTGCAGGCTTTGCCGGTTACACCTCGTTCCAGAACCAGCAAAAGCTGACCTTACTGCAAAGTGAAGCCAGCACCAGCCAACAACAAGTTGCTAACGCCATGCTCAAGATTGAGCAAAGTGCAGCGGCTTTTGAGGCGGCGCAACAGACCAACAACCAGCTTTTACAAAACTACAATACGCTGGCGCAAAACGACCAAGCCTACTCACGTCAAGTCAATGATTTAATCAACATGACGCAACAGCAGGCGGCGGGCTTTAAGGATGTGGTAGCCAAGGTTGAGGCCTTCTCGGAGCGCAACCCTAACGATTGGCTGCTGGCCGAAAGCTACTTTATGGTGAACAACGCCAACGCTAAGGCTGTCTACGAAAAAGACATCAATGCCGCCGTGTGGATGCTCACTAAGGCCGACGAGCTCTTAGTCAGCATTGAGGACGCGCAGGTGATCGCCTTACGTGAGGCTATCTCTAAGGACGTCGCGGCCTTAAACAACATCCAGCAAGTTGACTTCCGTGGCTTAGGCTTAACCTTAGACCGCGCTTATGACAATGTCGACCAGCTGGTGTTAGAGGGCTACTCCGACCCACAAAAGCGTGCTGCCGCCTTTAATCAAGGTGAGAGCAATGAGCCATCGGCTAACATTCAGGACTGGAAAGAGAACCTCTTAAAGTCGGCCAATGACTTTGCCTCGCGCTTTGTTGAGGTACGCCGCCGTGATGCTGAGGCTGCTACTGAGTTCTTAACCCCAGAGCAAGACCTCTTCTTACGTGAGAACATCAAGACCCGCATTCTGCTGGCTAAGGCTGACCTCTCGCATGGCGACAAGGCCAACATGCAGAGCAACCTCAATGCGGCTTTAGGCTTAATCTCCACCTACTTTGATCCTGAGAGCGCGATTACGCAGAGCACCTTAAAGGAGCTCTCTACGTTAGCCTCCAGTGAGATCACCATTGAAACCCCACAGGTTTTATCCAGTGTGAGCGCGTTCTCGCAGTACGCGCATGAGCACTTATTAGGTCGCGGGGTAGCATCGCATGATTAAGATCATCATTGCTGTCTTACTGTTATGCGGCGCGGTCTTCTTAGGCCCGCGTTTAGCTGACAGTCAAGGCTTTGTGCACATTGCCACCGAGGGCTACATTATTGAGACCTCGCTGACGACGGCCATTATTCTGGCCATTGTGGCTTTTGTGGTGTTGCACATTGTGGTTAACCTCATTAACCGCTCGATTCGTCTGCCAAAGTTAACAGCGCGCTGGTTTGGTAGCCGCAAGGCGAAGAAGCTGCAAAGCCTGCAAAACGAGGCTTTTGTGGCTTTTGATGAGGGCGCCTACAACCGTGCGCTGGGTCTTTTAAAGAAGATTGGCCCACGCGCGAGCTTACCGGTGCCATGCCTGCTCTTAGGTGCCAAGTGCTCCTTTGCGCTGGGTGATTTAGACAGCTGCCGTCAGTTCTTAGATCAGGCGGAGAGCAGCAAGGACACCTCCAATGTGGCCTGCAAGCTCTTACGCGCTAAGCTCAACTTAAAGATTGGCAACGCCGAGGCGGCTTTAGAGAACATCTCCAGCTTAGGTCTTGATAGCCATGATGCCAGCGTGGTGAAGATGCTCTACAACTGCTACTTAAGCGAGAAGCAGTTTGACAAGATCAAGGAGCTGCTGCCAACTTTAGTGAAGCTGAAGATGGTGGATGACGATGAGGCTAGCCTCATTGCTCAAGGCTATGCGCAGGATGCGGTGCAAGAGTGCAAGGATGAGGTGGCAGTGGATACTGTCATTAACAGCCTCTCCAAGAGCGAGCGCAACAACGCCATGGTCATGGCCCCTGTGGTCACCAGACTGGTAGCTTTAGGTGCGGTTGATAAGGCCAGCAAGCTCACAGTTGGTCTCTTACGTCGTAGCGACAACCACCAAGAGGCGCTGCTCAATGCCATTGCCACGTGGTCGGTGGCGGCCCCTGAGGTGCTCAAGGAGCTCAGCGATCAAGAGAGCAACAATGCCATTGGTAGTCAGACCAATGTGCCATTACTGAAGGCTCTGGCTAACTTAGAGCTGAAGGATGGCAAGTTAAGTGAGGCGAAGACTCACTTGAGCAAGGCGCTGACGATGGACAAGAGCACGGATCTGTACGTGCTGGCAGCGGAGCTCAATGAGCGCTTATCGCACTTTGATGAGGCGGCGAAGTTCTTTGCGTTAGCGTTAAAGAACAAGGCTGACGCGCAGTTACCAGCTTTAAGCTAAAGGCCGTAACTGACTTAGTGCAGAAAAGAGGCTTGCTCTTCGGGGCAGGCCTTTTTTGTTGGTGCGAGGGTAATACCTCCGAGGTAGGTCACCACCTCCAAGAATGGTCACTCACGCTGATTCCGGCACCGGTTCTAAGCCACATCCATAGCTATCCCACCATATATCCCAGTGAACCCAGTCTCTGTGCCACAGCGAAGCAAACGATGCGGGCCTAACGACAGAAGTGGCACAGCGGCGCCTTAACGCCAGATACTGCACCGATGACAGGGCACACTGCCCTTAGCCTCACCCTTTGCCTCAGGAGGTCGCGCCTCGGGTGCGCAACACCACAAAGCAGCACGTCTCCCCTGAGACCGCACAAGCAGCTACAGGCAAAGCCAGCCTGTGCGTAGAGGCACGTTGAAGCTGCCCCCTATTCCTCAGGGGCACAGGGACACCTCGCTCATCCCAGCAGGATTTACTGCTGCTTCCGGCGTGTGTTTAGTAGTACGCGCTTGGCATGGAGCTGCGGTAGGTAATGTCATCCAAGCCCAATTGCAACTTGGCAATCGAGAAGGCCTTTGTCATCTCATCCTGCGAGATAACCCCACAAGCCCCAAAGAGCAAGTATGAGGTGCCATCAAAGTAAGAGAGCAACGCCGCACAAGGGGCATTGTCTACATACTGGAAACTAAAGCCGCGACGGGCAATTTGCGCGGTAAGCCCCCAGCCTGCATACGAGTCCATTATGTCCTGAGCGTAAGCCTTGGTGGTGCTCAAATGCGCTGCCGCAGGCAGAATCTGCACAAAGGCCTTTGCACTGCCGTCCTTTTTCAGTAAGGACACCACCCGCTCGGAGCGGTTGTAGCTCATGGTGTAGTCAGGCAATAAGCGCTCAACATTAGGGTCAGAGCGACCGCCAATGGTGATATTGAGGCTAGAGCTACGCGTTGGGGTATCCGCCGCTGTGGCCACGGGAACACTGCCAGTTAGGAGCACAAGGCCAAACAAAGCGAGTGCTACTGCTTTCAATGTGCGCTGTGGCTGTGGCCATAAAGTCATGACTTGCTCCTCTCCACGTCCCCTGGCAAGCACGATGTGCACTTGACCAGCGCTTTGCAGAATGCAGGGCGAACACACAGGGCCTTGCACTCTTCAGAGTACTTATCTTACCAGCTAAGCTCCAAAAGCGAAAAACCTCGCTTCAAAGCCATGCTTCCCTCACGGCGCTGCCGCAACCATAAACAGCTATTGCCGTCCAGAGCTTTGCAGAAGCGCCAACGCGACACTACGTGCCTCTCTCCTTTTACAGCACGGGTAACAGCCGCTAGTGCGAGCTTTGTGCCGTGAAAAAGGAGAGCCGTCTCACAAAAGAAAATGCTAAAATACGCGCTTTAGACAGAATTGTCTCTATGCACGCCCTCTTGAGGGAAGTTCGCAGCAACTCCTTACGAGCGGCGTTTGTAGCCAGCGTGCTTGAGCATATCTTGCTTTATCCATACGCGCTGAGGAGAGATCTGCGCACCTGAGGGAGGATCTGTCATCCATGCTGTCGTTTTTGCCTGCGCCCTTGCTCTTTCTCCTTAACTTTACGCTGATCAGCGTGGTCACGGTAGTCCTAGCCATACCAGTGTTTGCCTTAGCGCTGGTGCGTCTGCTTTTACCTTTTAAGTTCGTGTTAGCGCTGGTAGACAAGGTCAACCAAGCGGTCTTCTACCTCTGGGTAAGCAACAACTCCTTTTTGATGTGGCTCACCAACCGCATCAAGTGGGACATTAAAGGCGCTGACATCAAGAAAATTCAGGGCTCGTGCTTTATCATCTCCAATCACGTCACGTGGACGGATATCGTGATGTTAGGCCACATCTACCGTGGCAAGATTCCTATCACTAAGTTCTTCCTCAAGCACTCCTTGATTTATATCCCGATCTTGGGACAGGCCTGCTACTCCTTAGGCATGCCTTTTTTACGGCGTTACAGCCGCAATGAGCTCCTCAAGAACCCGAAGCTCAAGATGAAGGACATCAATGCCACGCGCAAAGCATGTCTTAACCTTTTAGAGCATCCGTCAAGCTTAGTGAACTTTGTGGAGGGTACGCGCTATACCCCACAAAAAGCAGCGGCGCAAAAGTCCCCTTACCGCCATTTGATGCCACCAAAGGCTGCCTCACTGGCGATTGCGTTGGGTCTTATTGGCGAGCACATCGACTGCATGCTCAACACGACGCTCATTTACCCTGGCAAGCATGAGGGCTCGATCTTCATGCAGATGCTCTGCGGACGCTTAAAGCACGTGATTGCGCGCGTTGAGGTGATCGACAAAGAGACGATTGCTGCGCACATGGTGGGTGACTACCTGCATGACAAGCAGTTTAAGCACGCCTTTACCATGTACTTGCGCGACATGTGGCAGCGTAAGGACGAGCAAATTGAGGCCTTGCTGCACGGCACAGACACAGCCACAGATGCCAGTGTCACCGGCAGCAACACCGAGGTAGCTCACGCCGAGACAGCAGACTCTTCCGAGGCTATGGCAGCTACTGTGGCCAATCCTGCAAAAGCCACGGGCACGGAGCCAGAGGAAAGCACGGTGGCAAAGGCAACAGAGGCCGATGCTACGGAAACGGCTAACGAGAGCAGTGTAGACACTGCTAACGCTGCCAGCACGCAAGCGGCGCTGCGCGCAGAACGCGACGTCAAGACCGCCTAAGGACGCGGCACACGCAAGCAGCGCTTTGGACGTCCCTTAGTTTGCGTCCGCTGCCTTAGCGTCAGGATTACCGCTTAAAGCAGGAGCTGGCTTTGCCGCTGGCTCCTGCTTTTTGTTTTCTGCGGTAGCAGCGGTAGCAGCGGTAGCAGCGGTAGCAGCAGAGGCAGAGTAAGCAGCGTCAGCACTCACCCCCGCAAAGAGCGCCAGCGTAGCTTGCGCCTTACTGTCCGAGTCGCTGTCGCGCATCACGGTAGCTGCGTGAGGCTTGCTGCGCGCAGCCGCACGGCGACGCCCTTTAGCGGCAGGGCTCACCTCTGGCTGCAAGATGGCAGCAGCGGAGTCGACCTGAGAGGCTGGCTTTGCCTGAGGAGCAGGCTTTTTGACCTGCTTCTTGGCTTTAGCCTTTTGCTTGGCCGCCTGCGCCTTAAGCTTAGCCTTGGCTGCTTCCTTGGCCTTCTTTGCCTTGGCCTTAGCCTTTTCCTTAGACTTTTGCTTGGCAGCAAGTTCCTTGGCTTTGGCTTTTTCCTGAGCGGCCTTCGCCTTTTCCGCCTCCTTTGCGGCAGCTGCTGCGGCCTTTTGGGCCTCTCTTTGCGCAGCGCGCTCCTGTGCTTGCAGCTGACGTTGCAGCTTCAGCTGCTCCTCCTGCTGTTGCTTGTGGTAGCGGCTCACTAAGGTCGTTGGCTTAACCTTAGAGCGCGGTACCAGATAAAGGTTGCCCTCATGCTCGACCAGCACCTCAAGGCGCACCAGTACGCTTACAGCACGCACGAAGTTGTTCTTCTTTAAGCGCAGAGCAAGGCGCAGTTGCTCGGCATTGACAGCCTTGTAGTGGCTGATGGCCGCTAAGATGTTAACGCCCGTCTGCGACAGCAGCCCCTCACTTAACGCCCCTATTTCCAGCACGATAGGTAGATGGCGCTCGGCACCGCGCAGGCCGTTTTTGCGTTTTTCCTCCAGCGGATAAAGCGGCTGGGAGAGCAATTGAAGCCTCCCCAGTCTTACGACTGGGGAGGCTTCAACTGAGCAGCAGTCTCTTCCGGCACTACTACCTCGGCCTGAGGCTCTGGTTCTGGCTCAGGATCGGGATCTGGCTCAGATGGGGGCTCATTGCCCACAAAGACATCACCTACTAAGGCCTCACTGCTTCCCTTAACCGTGTAGGAATCGGATAAGTACTCAGAAAAGCCCTCGGCCCATGGCGTGTCGTAGCTGTGCTGCCACGACATCACGCCATCAGCTCCCGAGGTAACGTCCTCTGGCAGCGCGTTATAGCCCACCGTGTTCTGGGACAGCCCAGAAACTGGCTCTGGCTTGCTGCTGGTGTCAGGCAGCTGCTGCAGCGCCGCCGTTTCCTCATCGTTACCAGAGAAGACACCCGTCATGCTCTCAGAATCAGGGCAATAGGACACAGATTGCGCGGCGGTAGTGTCGTCGCCTAACTCCTGCTGCCACACGCTGCTAAAACCGCTGTCGTAGCCACGGCTATACTCAGTGCCAACAACGGCCTCACCGCAAGTAAGAGGGCAAGCCCACGACTGCGCTAAAGGCTCAAGCAGCAGTGGCGCTGGCACGAACTCATGGCCCATGATCTCAGCGAGCTTCCTTTTGCCCGCATCGTCAACAAAGATGGCCGCCAGTGGCTGGCAGCTTAAGGAGGTGTTAGCCAGTGCCATGTCCAGCGCCGCAGACTCTTGTAAGAAAGCGGTCGACACAGGGCCGAGGCCAAACTTGTTGGCTAAGGCGTGACACTCCTGTGCATTGAGCTTGAAGGCGAGGTGATGCTCCATCACCTCGTCAAAGGCGGAAGCAAGAGCTGATTTGTTTACCATGGGCTAAACCTCCGGTAAAAAAAGTTCTCCCCACAGGGACGGTGCATTGTGTGGCATACGATCACTGCGCTCAGAGCAGTCTTAGGTCTTAATGCCTATATGCGCTTACTTAAGCCGTATGCGTCTGTTGGAGGTTAATGGGGACGGGCACCGCCTCAGAGAATCAGACAGTGACCAGTTGGCTAAAGCTCTTACCGCTACAGGCAAGAGCAGGTTGAAGGTCTCAGAGCGTCAAACTGCAAGCTAAAGCTGTCTGTACGCCCGTTTGCTGTGCTTTATTTATAGCGCCGTAGAGACGCCGCGTCGCCACATTTATTTTTTGGCAACGGCTGTGATTTTTGGCATACCACTACTCAATGGCTTAAATAAGCCTTTTGCTAAGATGCAACGGCCGCAAGTTGCTGCTTGCGCAGAGCCTTTATGCTCAGGAGCAGAGATATGGGGCTAAAGTCCCATAAACAAGCGCTTTTAGGAGCGGAAAAGAGCGATGGCATGATTACCACAGAAGCGCAGAGATGAGCCCGCTAAGCCGTGCTCACCTCCAGTCGCATGCCGTGGTGGTTGTGGTTAATGGGTACAGACACAGCCGCGCATGGGCTGCCGTGGTACTAAGTGGGCTAAGGCCCTTACCACTGAGGACAAGAGCAGGTAGCAGCGTCCAGCTGCAAGCAAATGCCGTCTGTACGCCCGTTTGCTGTGCTTTATTTATAGTGCCGTTGCGGCACTGCGCCGCTAAATTTATTTTTTGGCAGCGGCTGTGATTTTTGGCATACCACTGCTCAACGCCTTAAATAAGCCGTTTGCTAAGATGCAGCGGCCGCAAGTTACTGCTTGCGCAGAGCCTTTATGCTCAGGAGCGGAGATATGGGGCTAAAGTCTCATAAATAAGCGCTTTGAGGAGCGGCAAAGAGCAACGGCGTGGTATGCAACACCAGCGTGCTGCTGCCTACTACCCCAGAGGCCTACTACCTCTGAAGCACAGAGATGAGCGCCAATAAGCCAATCTCACCTCCAGCTGCAAGCAAATGCCGTCTGTACGCCTGTGGTGCTTGCTTCATTTATAGCGCCGTCAGAGTGTTGCGCCGCAACAATTATTTTTTGGCACAGGCGGTGATTTGAGGCAAACCGTCGATCAACGGCGTAAATAAGCCGTTTCTTGCAACCCCAAACCGCAAAGTAGCCACAGCTGCTGACGCCTTTATGCTCAGAAACGGAGATATGAGGCTAAAACCCCATAAATAAGCGCTTTTTGAAACAGCAATAGCAATGGGTCAGCATCGCTACTGAGCCTTATCCCGCCGAGCAGCACTTGCGGTGACATACAGCACTGTGCTCCCGCCCTTTATTGCAATGCCTGCCTAAGCTTGCCTATCCCGTCTTTATCCCTGCTTTGTCCCGTCTTTCCCACAACACGGCGCTGACAAGCCTCTTATCTCAAGCGCCGTCAGTCATCCCTACCCTGAAGTAGCTACCCCTATAGTGATTGCCAGTGCTCTCCCTCGATCTTATGGCGCTATAAGCGCATTTTTCTGCGCCCCAAGCAAAAACTGCGGCCGTAGCCGCAGTTAAGTCTCTATCCCAACACTCTTATTGCCGCTGCATACCGCAGGGCTCTAAGAGCTATTTTGCTGCCGGAACATTATCCTTTTGCAGCAGGTAACCAATCAAGGCAATCAACTCCTCGCGGTTGTTGACCGACTCCATGGTTACCAAGTACTTGCCGTTTACAAGTATCTCTGGTACGGCCTCGATGTTGACATCTTGGCACCACTTGTCATATTGCGCCACACGGCCAATCACAGGAAACGAGTTGAACTCGCGCTCAAACTTGTCTCGCGACACGCCTAAAGTGGTCACAAAAGCCAGTAAATCGTCGTGGCTCATTGGAATCTCGCCACGGGTGTGCATCGCCGTAAATAACTCGTGCACAAAGAGATCTTCCATGCCTAAGTTGCCCATAACCGCAATCGCACGCTGCGACTCTGGGCCCATCATGCCGCCTAACATCGAGACCGGATTGCGCACAAAGTTAGCCTGAGGAAAAGCCTTGGCAATCGCGTCAAAATCAGGCTGCATGGCAAAGCAGTGGCCACACCAAAAGGAGAAGAACTCACGGATTTCTTGCGTCGCACTCAGCTTCTCTGAGCGCACCTGATAGTTAACGCCCTCTTCATACTGCTCAACTGCAGTAGCTGCACTACTAAAGCACAGGCCTACAGCGAGCATAAGAGAGCTTATCCCCAGTAGCACTTTCTTCCACATGGTGATTTCTTTTCCTTGATACCTTTGCAGGGTAAGTAGATTCCAACACAACCTAAATAACAGACAGCAGAGCCTTTGCTCTACGTCAGGCACCACAGAGTACACCTAAACACTTAGTGCAAGCTTAAGCGTCTCTGTTGGTGCTGCTTAAGGGCAGGCTGGCAGGCTCACAGACTGGCAATCATCAGAACGCCAGCGCCGCGCTTAAGCTAAGCATAGTGATCCCACAAGGACACCTTATCCCGCAGCTGACGGGCACTGCGCCGCTGCCGCTTCATGCCAAACGATAGCACAAAAGCCAATGTCTTTAAGGCTGCATTCGAGCGCACAGCCATACGGCAGAGCACAAAAAGGCGCTTGACCTTAGAGCGAGAGATCTTGTAGTTGCACTGCGGATCCATTGGATTATGGCTGACTTGCCGTAACAGGGACATAGCCATCGCCACATTGGTCAGGCAAAACATACGGGTGCCTGCACTGCGGGTTGGTGATAACTCGCAGATAAAGCTAATGGCATCGTCAAGGTGGCCTTGAGTAATAGCCACATACTCCAACACGCCCTCGGCCTCAGTTGCCGGTAAGAAGCGTGCCCCACGCGCCTCGTCTTTGGCACGATCACGCAAGATGTTGGTCAGCTGCAGGCCTTCACCAAAGCTTACCGCCAGCTCGAGCAGTTCCTTCTTGTCGGCCTTTTTATCAGCCACACAAAAGAGCTCGGCTAGCATCTCCCCTACCACGCCAGCAACACTGTAGCAGTAGTTGTCCACGTCATCTAAGGAGTTGATCTCCTCATGCTCCCGCTTGCGCCGCAACGCTGAGGACATGCCTTGCGCCAGAATCGAGACAGCGTGGCAAATGATATCCTTGATCTCATCATCATAGGTCAGAAGCAGGTGCACAGCCTTATCTAAGTCCGAGAGCAGCTTGACGTCATCAGGAGCGGAGCCACCGTTTTTGGTGAGATCTAAGGCGCGCACGCGCAGTCCTGTTAAGACATCCTCATCGGCAAAATTATCGCTGGCTAAAAAGGAAATATCCGACAGCCACGTAATCTTGTCGTTTAAAGCAGCGTTGGCATCGTCTTCAACGGTATCGACGATGCGGCATAAGAGATAGGCCAGAGCGACCTGATCTCGTAGCGGCTCTTTCATGAAAGGAATAGTGATCGCAAAAGAGCGCGAGACCAGATTGAGGTGGTTATAGAGCTCCTCAGAAGTTAGCACCTGAGATGACGGCTCAGGGGTCTCTTTGGAGTCTGCATTAGGCACAGCGCTGCCCTCGACGCTAGCAGGGGTTGCCGTAGCGGCTGTAACAGTAGCAGGAGCTGCTTGAGCAGCAGTAGCTACTGCTTGCGTGTGAGCATCGCGCCGTGCGCTTTGTGGGGATTGCTGATTATGGGGTGGAGGAAACGTGTCCATTCAAAAAAACAGGTTGCCAAACATGAGGCAAATACTATCACAAATGCCCAAGTAGCATCTGCGACCCGCCTCATAACGGGGCTAAATTATGACGTCCTCTCCTCAGGGCGAAGGCACAAGAAAAGACCAGCACACAGGAAGTGGCTGGGAAATGGCTTGGGAGCTAAGAAGTGGTGTGAGAGCGTAGTGAGAGTGGAGTAAGCTGGGCGTGGAAGTGGCGGGAGAGGCAAGAGTAATCACAAGGTGAGAGCGAGAATTCAGAAGTATGCTCGGCCACAGCTGCTGCCAAGAGTTAATCTTGAGCAACTGCCACGCCTACTTTGCACCGCGCTTTTGCCTGTGAAAACGCAGAGCAAAGGCAGAGAGCAAAGCAAAGCCGTATAATGAGCCGTGGCAACTGGCGCTGCCGCAACAGTAAAAAGCGCGCAGCTGGCACCAAAGCCCGCTTGTTTGCTCAGCAGCAGAGTTAATCGCTTTGGTTTTGGACAAAAGAGGAGAGGCGCTTACGCCCCTTGCACCACATGGAAGACAATAAGCTCACCGCAGAGAACAATGCTGCGACCACCGCACCACAAAAGGCCCGCTCGCAAGAGGAGCATCCACATCCACCTTTAGGCAACTTGCTGTTACGTACCATGACGCTGCCGCGTGACACCAACCCAGCTGGTGACATCTTTGGTGGCTGGATCATGTCGCAACTGGACATCGCCGGTGCGGTCTTAGCCCGTGAAATCTCCCAAGGCCGTGTAGTCACGGTCGCGGTCGATGCCATGAGCTTTAAAAAGCCGGTAGAGGTGGGTGATGTGGTGTGCTGCTATGGCCACTGCATCCACGTCGGCAACACCTCAATGAAGATCAAGTTAGAGATGTGGGTGAAAAAGATCTACGAGCAAGAGACCGCACAGCGTAGTCTGGTGACGGAGGCTTGCTTTACGTATGTCGCCGTTAACGATCAGGGCCGCCCACGTCCATTGCCACCACAAGCGCACGAGATTGCCGAAAAAGGCATCGATGCCGGTATTGTGGGCTTACATGAGGACGGCACCATTAAGCAGCCCGCAGTGAAGGCGCCAAGCTGCAACTGCTAGCGCTAACGCCAATCCCCCTCAAGATCACTCCCACCCGTCACAAAGCAGCGACCTCTTGCCACCTTAGAGTGCTTTAGACGAGCTCATCGTCGTGACGTGGCAGTGGCCAGCTATACTTGCGATTGAGCGCTGGCATGTTATCAAGGGTAGCGTCGCCAGCCGAGGACTTTTCCGTCACCGTCGTGGAGCCCACAGCTGCCGCTGAGGCCTCGCCCTGATGAGCGGCGGCATTACGTGGTGAAATCACGGCCGCGCCACCTACCGCCACGCCTTGCAGCGAAGCAGCAGGCGCAGGGCGCGTGGTGGCATAGGCATTACTAGTGGCGACACGGGCCGAGGCCGAGGCATAAGGATCAGCAGGAGCTTGCGCCATAGCAGCCACCCCGCTGCGAAATTGCAGCGGCATCATGCCTTGAGCATACATGCTCTCATCGTGCTTGTAGCGCAGCATGCTCAGGCTGGCAAAGGCCACCTCTAAGAGGTCGGTGTAGTACGACAGCGGCCGCTGCGTCACGCCTAAGCGGTAAGAGTCAATGATGCCGCTTAAAATGGCACATAAGTACTGGCCAGCCTTACCCACGTCCAAATCAGCAGGCAACTGCTTTTGCTCGACAGCCGCTTGCAGGGCCTCCTCCACAATGAGGTTACGGCCGCGCACCATATCCACAATCTTCTCGCGCACATCATTGCGGCCATCGGTGTTCATGGCATTGGCCACGGTGTCAGACAGCGACGAGGTAAATAAGTTAGCCGCCATCTCGGTCAGGTGCGACATCGCCCATGTCTTTAAGGCGCCCAGTGGATCGCGCTGATGGGCCGCCACCGCGTCACGTAAGGTGGTAAAGAGGTTAGCGCGCGTTGCTTCCTCCTCAATTAAGGAAGCTAAGAGCTCACTTTTGTTCTCAAAGTGCCAATAAATGGCACCACGCGTTACATTCGCCTCACGAGCGATATCAGACAGCGAGGTCTTGGCAAAGCCCTTTTGCGAAAAGACGCGATGCGCTGCCGCGAGGATATTCTTCTTGGTTTCTAAGGCCTCTGCATGAGTGCGCTTGGACATGCGAAACTAAACCCCAATCCCGCCTGACACCCCCAACCATCGAAACGAGCATCATGCGGTGCTAAACAATCTACTGAGCTAACTTGCCATTGCTGACAGGAAGTTATGAGCCTGCACCACGCAGAAACTCATACCAGCTTTATAGGGCGCAAAGTATAACATACAGCACTGTATGTTTAATGACGAAAGTGCACAAAAACAGTGCTCATTTGCAGCCAGCGCGCCGCCAGCTAAAGACTATTTCTATCAGCTTTTGGCAAGTTAGAACTTACATACCAGTGACCATGATCGCAAAAAATTGGTAAACATACAACCATGTTTGTATGTTTGCGCTATACTACGCAAGGCTACGCAGAGGCGCTGCCTTTAGCAAGTGCACAGCGTGGAGTAACTCTGATCGTGGCTATAGTGGGTTGCAGCCGTTAAGGCTCTGTGGCGAGGTGGAAAAAATTTCCCCAAGCCGCGCCTGCTATTGATGTACAATGGCAAAACAGCCGCCCGTGTGCACCTCTGCTGCCTTGTGACAGCATGTATGGCGCGGCCTCACGAAAGCATCAAGCTAAGATCTGTGCTACGACCCTGCAAAGGCGTGGTAGTACGGGTCTAGTTTGATGCTTTCGTTGCTTTTGGACTCCCGAAAATTAACACTATTAACGTTTTTGACTGTAAAAGATGTAACAAAAGCGCGGCGCCACTTACGCTGCCTACTGCCAGCAAAAGCAGAGGATAAGCGGTGCGCTCACGTTTTTGCGGGGCATCCACAGGTAAAATTACGTAGTGTTAACACACCAAGGCTCTCTGTGCATCATTGCGCTGCCTGCTGGTGTTTACAGCACAGCCTGCTTACGTGGACACTCCTTTTCTGGCCATTACTCTTTTTCAGGTTCTCTCTTAAGTGACAGAGCCGAGAAAGGCGGAGGGAAACGGAGCTTACTTACTTAAGCCACGTAAAAGTGCTGGCAACCGTAGACCGACACTGGACTTTACGCTTAAGACACGTGCTAGCTGCTGGCACCTTAGGCCAGCCCCACCGCTGCCAGAGGTAGATGCGGGGACAGGCCTAAAACGCCTAAGCGCAAAGACGGGGAATGAGGACGTGGCCACAGAGCCTTAGCGCTCTTACTTTAGAGTGCTGATGCTCTTTTTGGTGACAACTGCGCAGCAGTGCAGTTTTCCAGCAGCCTCATTGCGGGACGGGTTCTTCACGTTCGTTCAAGGATTCTCAGGTATGTTCCTGTCTAGCATAAATAAAAAGCATCTTCTACCAAGTGCTTTTGCGGCAGCCCTGATATTGTCAGGTTGCGGTGAAGCAGAGCAGACTACTCAGGCCCAAAGCCTCCCTGTGGACGTCTATACCGTACAAACCATGGAAGTGCCTATCGTCTCCAATCTGACGGGACGTGTCAGCGCTACCCGCCGCGCTGAAGTGCGCCCACAGGTCTCCGGTATCATCCAAAAGCGTCTCTTTGTTGAAGGCTCCACCGTCTCCGAGGGCGATCAGCTCTACCAGATCGATCCTTCCTTGTACGAAGCTGACGTCAACAGCGCTAAGGCCAACTTAAAGAGCGCCGAGGCCAATCTCTACGCCACCAAGTTACGTGCCGACCGCTATCGTCAATTACTGTCACAAAAGGCAGTCTCCAAGCAAGACTACGACGATGCGCAAGCTGCTTACTTACAAGCTGATGCTGCGGTAAAGGCCGCTGAGGCTACCTTAGAGACGGCCAATATTAACCTTGCCTACACCAAAGTCTATGCGCCAATCTCCGGCCGTATCTCTAAGTCCAACTTCACTGAGGGTGCCTTAGTTAACGCGCAGCAAACCAATCCACTGACCACCATTCAGCAGATGGATCCAATGTACGTGGACTTAGGTCAGACAGTGGAAGATCACATGGCATTACGTCAGGCCATGGCTGATGGCGCGGTGAAGACCACTGATGGCAAGGCTCCAGTTGACATCTACTTCTCCAATGGCACCAAGTACCGTCACCAAGGTCAATTAGAGTTCTCTGATGTGACTGTGGATGAAACCACCGGCATGGTGAGCGTGCGTGCCATTGTGCCAAACCCAGAGCAGACGCTGCTGCCTGGCATGTTCTTACGCGGCGCCATCCATGAGGGCACCATTCCAAACGCGGTGGTGGTACGTCAGGATGCCGTGATTCGTGAGGCGGGCGGCTTAAGCTACGTCTATATAGTCGATGACCACAATCAAGCCCAGCGTGCCGTGATTAAGATCGGTACGGAGTACAACGGCTACTATGTCGTGGCTACGGGCTTAAAGGTCGGTGACAAGGTGATCACCACCAACCTGCAAAAGATTCGTTCTGGTGCCCCAGTGCAAATTGTTGCGGCACCAGCACAAGGCCAAGACGGCGCTGCTAATGAGGCGGGCGCTGCTGCGGCTACTGACGCTACCACCGGCACCGGTGCAGCTGACAAGGCGTAAGCCCCTGCTGCGTAAAGCGCAGCACTTTGCTGCGTGAAAACACAGCGCTCTGCTCCGTGTGGCGCAGCACAGCGCTGTGTGTAAACGCAGACCACAATCACAAGAGATAGCTTCCTCTTAAGCGCAAGCATGCCACCCACGACTTACTACGGTGGCTGCGCTTGTGCGATGCAAGAGCAGACAGTAACGCGACTTCCCCGTGGCCAGCGTAGTGACTACGCTCCCACTGGCGCTTACTGTGAGGCTGTTGCTGGGGCTAACTTGTAGGGATCTAAACTTCTATATGGCACGTTTCTTTATCAACCGCCCGATTTTCGCGTGGGTGATCGCCATTGTGATCATGCTAGCTGGCTTGGTATCTGTGTTTACCTTGCCAGTATCACAATACCCGACCATTGCCCCGCCATCGGTGTCGATCCGTGCGAGCTATCCAGGTGCTGATGCAAGTACGGTGGAACGCTCAGTAACGCAGATTATTGAGCAGAACCTGACGGGTCTTGACGGCTACATGTACATGTCCGCAAGCTCCGACTCCTATGGCAACTCCTCGATCACCATCACCTTTGAGCCTGGTACCAACGCTGATATTGCGCAAGTGCAAGTGCAGAACAAAATGCAGCAAACACAGTCGCAATTACCATCGGTGGTGCAGCAAAACGGTGTGGACGTCTCCAAGTCGACTGACGCCTTCTTGATGATCGTGGGCTTAGTAGCCAACGACGGTCTGCACGATAACTCTGACCTCTCGGACTACATTTACGCCAACATCCGTGAGCCAATGGCTCGTGTGACTGGTGTGGGTGACTTAATGGTGTTCGGTGCTGAGTACGCCATGCGTATTTGGGTCGACCCAGAAAAACTCACCAACTTAGCCATTTCCATTCCTGAGGTCACCGCTGCTATCACCGCGCAAAACGCGCAGGTTACCTACGGTTCCTTAGGTGGTACGCCAGCCGTTCCAGGTCAGCAATACTCCTACACTATTACCGGTCAAAAGCGCTTAGAGAGCGTCGAGCAATTTGAGAACATCCTGCTGCGCGTCAACACTGACGGCACCATGGTGCGCTTAAAGGACGTCGCACGTATCGAGTTAGGCTCGGAGAGCTACCAGTTCTCCGGTACGGAAAATGGCAAGCCATCCTCTGGTATTGCTATTCGTCTGGCCGCTAACGCTAACGCTCTTGACACCGCCACGCGCGTCAAAGCATTAGTGGAGGAGTTAGCTCCTTACTTCCCAGAGTGGATTGACTACTCTTACCCTTACGACACCACCGACTTCATTAAGGTTTCGATCACTGAGGTGTTCCACACCTTAATCGAGGCCATTATTCTGGTGGTGCTCATCATGTACCTGTTCTTACAGAACATCCGCGCTACCTTGATTCCATCGATCACGGTGCCTGTGGTGCTGTTAGGAACATTCGCCATTATGGCGGTGCTAGGCTTCTCGATTAACACCCTGACCATGTTCGGCTTGGTGCTAGCCATCGGTCTTCTGGTGGACGACGCCATCGTGGTGGTCGAGAACGTCGAACGTATTATTAGTGAGGAGCATTTACCACCAAAACACGCCACCATTAAGTCCATGGATGAAATCACGGGCGCCTTAGTCGGTATCGCCTTGGTGCTGTCGGCGGTGTTCATCCCAATGGCCTTCTTTGGTGGTTCGACGGGCGTGATTTACCGCCAGTTCTCCATCACCATTGTGTCGGCGATGGTGCTGTCGGTGTTAGTCGCACTGATCTTAACGCCAGCTCTGTGCGCCACCATGTTGCAGTCCGAGGAGCAGCGTGAGGCTCCACCAAAGACGGCGCTAGGTCGCAGCATAAAGAGCTTTACGGATAAGATCTTTGCCCCGCTCAATGCCTTCTTTGGCATGTTCAATCGCGGCTTCGCGGCTTGCTCGCATGCATACCAAAGACACGTCTCGAAGGTAGTGCACCAGCTCAAGCGCCAGATCTTTTTCTACATTGTGATCTGCCTTGCGTTAGGCTTCTGCTTTACGCGCATTCCTTCGGCCTTCTTACCAAACGAAGACCAAGGCGTGCTGATGTCGATGGTGAACTTACCTGCCGGTTCCACGGTAGAGAAGACCAAAGACACCTTACAGAAGCTGTCTGACTACTTCATGCAGAACGAGGCGGAGAACGTCGACACCATTATGGCGGTGACGGGCTTCTCGTTCGCTGGCTCTGGTCAGAACATGGCCATGGCGTTCATTAAGCTCAAGGATTGGTCGTTACGACCTGATGCCGACCAGCATGCTGACGCCATTGTGAACCGTGCTTACATGCCACTTTTAGGCATTCGTGAGGGCTTAGCTTTCGCCTTCAACCTGCCAGCTATTCCTGAGTTAGGTATTGCCTCGGGCTTCGACCTTTACTTACAGGATAACGGCGGTGCCGGTCACGAGGCTTTAACCAAGGTGCGTCAAGACTATGTGTACGCTGCGCAGCAGTCTCCACTGCTCATGCAGGTGCGTGCTAATGGTCAAGATGACGTGCCACAGTTTAAGCTGAACATTGACTACGAAAAGGCCTTAGCTTTAGGTCTGAGCGTTACTGACATCAACACGACCTTATCAGCGGCATGGGGTTCGGCGTATATCGACAACTTCATGGAACGCAACCGTGTGAAGAAGGTGTACTTACAGGCTGAAGCCGATGCTCGTATGAACGAGCTCGACTTAAACAAGTGGTATATCCGCAACTCTTCAGGGCAGATGGTGCCATGCTCGGCCTTTATTAGCACTTCATGGGACTACGGTTCGCCACGTCTCGAGCGCTTTAACGGTGTGGGCGCCATGAACATTCAAGGTGCTCCTGCTCCAGGCGTCTCCACTGGTGAGGCCATGGCCGAGATGGAGCGCATTGCTGCTGAGGTGCTGCCAAGTGGCTTT
Organism: uncultured Succinivibrionaceae bacterium; assembly: GCA_949286015.1. GTDB lineage: Bacteria > Pseudomonadota > Gammaproteobacteria > Enterobacterales > Succinivibrionaceae > Anaerobiospirillum. The sequence continues at coordinate 29,356 of CASEBB010000004.1, forward strand.
GGTATTTCGTGGACGGGTGTGTCCTTCCAAGAGCGCCTCTCTGGTACCCAAGCACCACTGCTGTACGCGGTATCGCTCCTGATCGTGTTCTTATCGTTAGCAGCTCTGTATGAGTCGTGGTCGATTCCTTTTGCAGTGATGCTGGTGGTGCCATTAGGCATTATCGGTGCGGTGTTAGCGGCTTTAATCACGCAATATGTACCGGTACAGACGGTGCTGAGAAATGACGTGTACTTCCAGGTAGGTCTGCTGACCACAGTGGGTCTATCGGCCAAGAACGCCATTTTGATTGTGGAGTTTGCTAAAGAGCTCTATGACAAGGGCAACCGCTTAACTGAGGCGGTGATTGAGGCGGCGCGTATTCGTCTGCGTCCTATTCTCATGACCTCGGCGGCCTTTATTTTAGGTGTGTTGCCACTGGCTCTGTCCTCTGGTGCTGGTGCTGCTGGTCGTAACGAGATTGGTATCTGCGTGATCGGCGGTATGCTCTCGGCTACGGTGCTGGCTATTTTCTTCGTGCCGGTGTTCTTTGTGTTAGTGATGCGTTACTTCACGAAGTACATTCCAGCTGATCAAAAGAAGAAGATGGCGGAGATTGAGGAGGAGAAGATTCGCGCTCGTCAGCAGCGTGCTTTAGAGGAAGGTAAGCACTTACCACCTACGGAGTAAGCTGAGGCCTAACCTCCAGCATAAGTTCCCGCCACAATAAAGGCTGGGGGCTTAGAACTGAAAGGGGCGTAGCTGCACAAGTGGCTATGCCCCTTTTGCTTTTGCGTGGAGCCAGCGAGGTACCCAGCAAGGCACTGTGCAGCACAGCGAAGCACAGCAGCTAAGCGCTAACCCCCATCTCAGCTGCCAGAGATGGTTATGCTTATCTCCTGCAAAAAAGCCTCATTTGCCCGCAGCGCAAAATGCTATGCTGTAACTTACCTCTTAAGGTAACTCCCCCTACTCTTACCAGAAAGCCCCCAAACGACCGCGCTGCGGCCACGCAAGAAAAAGGACATACTGATGGCTGGTTTTAGCATCAATGAAAGCCTGTTTGTGATCGACATGGACGACGATTCGCCGAGCATCCTGCAGGTAGGTGAGATCTTAGCTGACGGCATCAAGATTGGCGTGGATCGCGATCGGGGTGAAGAGTTCGCCTTTTATGTCAGTGAGGATGGCCACTTTGATATCTTAGCGGCTAAGCCACGCTTAGCTGAGCGCTGGGTACAAGAGGGCTATCTGCAAAAGCACATGCTGCAATTGCACCTCGATGCTAATGACGAGATTGACTGCTACCTCCTTATCAGCCCATCATCCCACATCTTATCGCGCATGACTGATATCCGCGTTTACGGCTCGCGCTACTACGCCCATATGGTAGCCAGCGCCATGTGGCACAGCCGCAATCGCGACGCCCATATCAACCTGCGTGACGGCATCATCTGCGAGCTCTATGGTGTGGTGCTGCCAACCTACACGCTGACACCAATGGTGGCTGACTTAGCACTCTTAAACAACGTGCTGCGCGGCCAATATGACAGCGAAGACTTACGCAGCCCTGATGACTTTGCTCGTGAGAGCAACAATAGCTCTTTTGGTGGCTTAAACCGCATCAGCTTTAATCAAGCCTTAAAGGCCCATGATATGGCCGTGGACACGGTTGAGCCTTACTTCCAATTAGGCGAGGAGGTAGATGACTTTGTCCAGCTGAAAACGCACGCCATTATCACCGGTGCGCTGGAGCTGCGCCCAGAGTTCCAGCTCTATGCGACCAGCAGTGATATGGTCTTATTGGTTTTAGAAAACCACTGGGCTCAAGAGCTGATTGACCGCAACTTGCTGCTGCAAATGAACCTCAAGCCAGTGCCATTAGGAGGCGAGCCAGTCAAGGCTCTCCCGCTGCCACGACGCTATGCAGTTGAGGCCCTGAATAACCGCCACTTTGGCTTAAATCAGTCTGCGGCTTTTGACTTAGCACTGGCGTTACAGCGTGCCCGCCATAAGATGCCTGAGGCCAGCTTTAAGGATGCGCTCTATGTGCAGGAGCTGGGATTAGTGCTGCCAACGAAGTTTAGCGGTGGCAACAAGAGCGAGGATGTGGCACTGATTCGTGAGATCGTGAGCACCGGCCCATTTGCGCAGGGCCCATTCTTAGCTGACGTGGTCAAAAGCTGCGAGGCCATTGTAAGCGCCTAAAGTCCTCCCCCCCCTCGTCTGCAGTGTCCTTGCATGCACGCAATCGTCTCTGCACCACTTTCCCTGTAAAACAGGTGGCTGCCACAATGTGCTTGTAAATGGCGTGAGATAGAACCAGCATAAGATGCTACGCAGCAAACCAGCGGCGCCTCTGAGGCTCTACCACAGCGGTCGCAAGCAGCAAGAGGGCGAAATCCCATTGCTGTAGCAGAGGCAGAGGCTGCGGCGGCAGCAGTGACGCGCCTGCAAGCAAAGCTACTGAGTAGCGTCACTGCCTCCCCGCAACCCGTCCGCTGGTACAACGTTTCACCACCTACAGCCCAGCACTAGCGGCTATTTGCACGTAAATGATAAAAATTATCATCTACGTATGAGCCCTGCAAATCACCTTACAATGCCGAGTGTATGGGCTTTTCACCAAAGCTCTGCGCTCCCTTCCCCCAAGAATGCTCAGTACCGCAATGGCGGTCACGTTTCTTCCTCACTCATCCACAGGCGACTTTTTATGAAAAAGATCGGTTTATTCTATGGCACCTACACCGGCACCACTGGTAATGTCGCCCAGCGCATTGCCAAGGAGCTGGGAGAAGAAAACGTGGAGCTACACAATATCAGCGTCGATGGTGAGTGTATGGGCAACTATGACATCCTCATTATTGGCACCTCGACGTGGAGCATTGGCGAGCTGCAAGAGGACTGGGACAAGTTCATGCCTAAGCTGGAGCAGATGAGCTTTGAGGGCAAGACGGTGGCGTTATTTGGCACGGGAGACCAGATTGCCTACCCCGACACGTTCTTAGACGGCATGGGCATGCTCTACGAGACCTTCCAGTACCGTGGGGCCCATTTTGTGGGTTTCTGGCCAACGACGGGCTATGACTTCACCAGTCCGCTGCCATTGTTAGACCACGATCACTTTGTGGGTTTAGCCATTGATGAGGACAACCAGCCGGAGCTGACGGACGAGCGCATCAAGAAGTGGTGTGAGATGATTCGTCCTGCTTTAGAGCTGGCATAGCTTCAAGCGCACAGCTACCCGCACCGCAGTCCCCAGAAAAGAGCCCAGACGCGGCATCATGCAAGCTGTGTCTGGATCTCTATGGCTGTTGCCTACATCCCCCATACACCTGCCTTTAGCAGCCATTAAGCCGCGCCCGCAGCGCGCCTTCCTTAGTATCCCTTCTTCAGCGCCGCCCGCGCCCACCATCCCCACCGCACCAGCACCACCTCAGCTGTACCCCCAGACCGCTTCCCTAGCGCTTTCTCTGCCTTTAATAGATACAACACACAGTCATAAAAAAAGCGCCACACGGCGCTTCTTTTTAATTCACCACTACTCTATCCCATTTGTAGTGAATGGTGCGAAAGATGGGACTCGAACCCATACACCTTGCGGCACTAACACCTGAAGCTAGCGCGTCTACCAATTCCGCCACTTTCGCACGGTTCTTGATATGGCGACCCCGATGAGAGTCGAACTCATGACCACCAGCTTCGGAAACTGATACTCTATCCAACTGAGCTACGGGGTCAAGAATGCGCGGTTCCAACTAACCGTGCCATTCAAGAAAGTGCGTGCATTATAACAACTTTTTGGCAGTTGGGAAGCCCCTAACGAAAAAATTTCAAAATTTTTGCGGAGCGTGGCTTAAAAGGGCTTATATAAGCCAACGGTGCAGGGGTTAGTCGTGTACAAACTCTTGCTACCAGTAAGAGCGTGAGGCCAAAAAGCTGATAAACAAGCCAAAACACAAAAGAGTGCGCTGTATGCAGCCCTCTAGAGACAGCGCCGCTTTCGCTTACAATACAGTCCGCTCCTGCCATGACACGGCTCTTTTGCCCTCTTCTCCATAAAGGTTCCCCTGCTCATGACCCCAGACCAGCAGCAACTACTGCGCACTACCTATCACCACTTCTTTGCTCTCTCCCCTGACGTACAGCGCCTGCAACTCGAGCGCTTTAAGGGTATCTGCGCCCTCTACGGCTATGAGGGCTTTTTACGGCTGCAAAACGCCCATCTGGTGCTCTTAGGTACCGGCGGTGTGGGCTCATGGGTGGCCGAGTGCGCGGCACGCACCGGTGTGGGCACCATTAGCCTCGTCGACTTTGACACCATTGAGCTGTCCAATAGCAATCGCCAATTGCATACCCTCAATTCGACCTTAGGGCAAAGCAAAGCAGAGACGCTCGCCAAGAGATTACGGGACATTAATCCCTTTATCCACGTCACGCCGTATACGGTGCAACTGACCAAAGACAACGCCGTCCAGCTCTTAGCGCAGATCATTGGCACTACTGAGGAGGCACTGCTTAGCGCCCAAGAGAGTGACCTGCACGCTATTCCCGCTCCTGAGGCCTTAGCACAGGGCAAAAGAGAGGTGCTCTACAGCAAGCTCACAGCCACCTTACAAGGCGCTCCTGTCTCCGTATTACAAGGCGCAAACGCCTCGGCATCGCTAGACACGGCACCACAGAACAGCGCCACAAAAGCCCACCGCTATCAGCAACCAGCAGGCATTGCTCCTAATATCTACGCAGTAGACGCCATCGACGATCTCTGGGCCAAGGCTACCTGCGTCAACCTCCTGCACCGCGCCCATATCCCTGTAGTCACATCCGGTGGTGCTGGTGGTCGCATCGACCCTACCCAAGTGCACTTAGGAGATGTCGCCACCGCCACCGGAGATCAGCTCATGAAGCGCTTACGCACCGAGCTGCGCCGCAATTATGGCTACCCTAAAGGTGAAGAGGCCAAGGGCTCTCACCCCCAGAAAAAGCAGGCTCCTGACCAGAAGCTGCTCTTTAATATCCTGTGCTCGTACTCTACAGAGGAGCCCCAACACGCCCCGCAAGCTAACGCTACTGGGCTTTCCCCTGCGCAGTGGGGGGAGAGTGAGGCCCCAGCATTGCCGAGTTTTGGCGCGGCAATGTGTGTGACAGCCACCGCCGGATTGCACTTAGCATCCGTTATAATAAGGTGGATTGTGGGCTAAAAACCTCACTTCAGAGGTGCTCAAGCCTAACTACGAGATAACGCACTTACCCTACTACCACTTTCTGCCACTTCCTGCGCTTTGAGTCGCGCTTCGAGCCAGTGCTGCCTACCTGCTTTTGTCTACGGGTGTGACGGCGGCAAGCGCCTTTTTTGCTGTCCATCAGAGATTTCCTTATGCCTCGTTCCAGCGCGCCTGCTCCTCGCTCCTCTTCTTTACCACGTCGTCCGCACCGTGCCGGTCAGCCGCCACAGGCCGCCTCCCAGCGCCGCGATCTTAACGACGATAACTGGGAAAACATTAACGATCTCGACTTTGGTGACCTCACAGCCGCCAGTATCAGCGCTGAGGAAGCGGCGCGCCTTGCGGCTGCCCGCGCCAACCGCCAACCACCGGCCGAGCCATCCTTAGGCTTAGATGCGGCCATGGGGCAGTTGCCAGAGTTAGATGATATCTCGCCCCAGCAGCAAGCACAGCTGACGGCCGCGCATCGGCGGGCGGAGTTACAAGGCGAGCGTTTTTTAGGACGCAATGACGCCCCTGAAGCAACAGACATGGCCGCAGACGAGCCCGAGCCAGCCACTCCGAGCTCTCCATTTTCCGCAGCAGTACCAACAGCTTCCGGCGCTCCTCATGGTCTGCCTCAAGGCATGGGCATGGGCATGGGCCTGCCACAGGGTATGCCGAGCGGCTTACAATTCTCTAGCCCTGCCCAAGCTGTAGCCACCGCCCAGCAAGGACGGCCTCAAGCGCAGCCTTTCTTTGGTGGTGCGGCCCAAGGCCAGCAGCATAGCCCTGCGCCACAGGCAGCCACGTCACCACGACCGGCGCCTCTGGCTCCAGCCGCACCGGCGCAGACACATGCGACTATGGCAGAGTTTAGTGCCGATCCGGCCATGGCTAATGTCGTCATGGCTCAGCCACTTGCTTTTGCTACAGGCAACAGTACCCCTGCGTTTGCTGCCACTTCGCCGCAAGAGGCACTGGCCGCTGCCGCCGCCCCGCAGACACCCGCAGCGCAGCTGGCTTCTCCGCCAGCACCTACGCCAACACCTGCTCCTTATCGTGCGCCAAGCAATCTTGAGAGTGCCGTCGAGCAAGTCCACCACAATATCTTTGGTGAGAGCTTTCACAAGCCACCACGGCCACAACCGCGTAACCCTAAGGAGTTTGAGGTACGCCCTGAGGAAATCCAGCGGCGCTCGGCTGAAATCTGGGGTTCCAGCACTAGCGATACTGCACCACACGCTGCAGCCACTGCTTTAGATGCTGCCACCGCCGCAGCCGTAAGCGAGAATATCGACGCCAATGCGGTATCCGGCCCCTCGGCTACAACCAACAATCAAGGCCCATCTTTATCCACCCGTGTCTTTGGTACAGCGGGAGCAGCATGGCAAAACGGTGGTGCCATGCCTCCGGCCGCCGCGACAGCTGTAGCAGAGCCAGTGCTCAATGGCACCGTCAGCCAAGCGCTACCTACTGCGGGCATGGGCGGCATGGGAGCAGCGGCGTCCTTCAATCAGGGCATGCCTGAGAGCGCAAGGAGTGGTGGTAGTGGCGCCAGAGAGCAGAGCGCAGATGATGACATGCCACTGCGCAATCCTAATGCGCCTTCGACGCTGATTAACGGTCTGGCCTTTGACTTTAAGAACAAGACCGCTGAAGAGGTCAATCAAGGTATTGCTGCTGTCATTCGCAATACCCCAGCGACACCACAAACACCAATGGGCACGCCGCTTAAGACCAATCCTAACAGTACCTTAAGCTACACCCAGCGTGCTTTTGCGGCCTTAAATCAGCTCGATGCCAACTCCACTAAGATCTCGGGTATCTCTACCGCTTTAACCCAGCGTCAGGTCAGACAGGAGCCTAACACTAATACCCTGATCATGACCTCAAAGACACCTGCAGCAGCTGCCCCGAGCCCACAGCCACAAGCAGCGGCTTCGTCACTGCTGAGCAGCTTAAATGAGCGCCATACGACCACCATCTTTAGTGACAATCGCGGGCGTATTGTCTCTGATGATTTAGGTCGCTTTACCCACGAGTCTGACCTCGTCAATGCATCCCATCCCCGCCAGCAAGGTGCTTTTCAGTTCTCAGCAAATGCGCAAGGGACTACCAGCCCAAACAGCACGGTGACCAGCACTCTGTCCCATGGGGCAACGGCGGTGAGCATGGCGCCACACCGTAATGGCAGCCTTACGGTTGATCTCACCTCGTCTTTGGGCTCCTTAGGGGAGGAGTATGATCCGCTCAGTGAGGCGCGTCTCTCTGCGTCCAGCACGCCAAGCACGGCAGCGCCGAGTGCTACCAGCACCACGGCTGCTACTACCGCAAGCAGCGCGGCGGCTAGCGATGCAGCCACTAAGAGCACAGAGATACAAGAGCGCACCATGGGTGGCATGAGCGCCACTCGTGAGCTGACGCCTCCATTTGCTGTATTAGATCGCGAGGCACCTGCGCGCTCCAACAACACCTCTAAGCTCTTTAGTGCAGGCACTACCGGCGCCTCGATTATCTCCTCTGATCACGATCCAAGCTTAATGGGCCCTGAGGATACAGACGGCAGCTCTAGCAACAGAGCCAGTGCTAGCACCACCGCCACCACCTTTACCACTGTGGATGCTAGTAGCAATGCCAGCCCTGAGGCAACGCCACACTCTCTTGAGGCGCTAAGTCAGGTGATCTCGGCGGCGCAAAGCCTCAAAAAGGAGATCAATCAGGTTTCTTCATCTCTGGGGCATAAGAGCAGCGCTTACCATCCGGAGAGCAGCGAGCCAGATGAGAATGCGGAGTTTACCGCTACCCCTGTAGGCGGGAGTGGCATTGCCTCTAAGCGCGAGATTCCGGACATCGATACCATCTTTGCCTCACTCAACAGCAAGAGCAAGGAAATCGAGCAGCAGGCACGGGCCACGCTACCTGACTTAGACCTCAATGAGGCTAAGGCTAAGGGCTTATTCAAGGGCGAGGTGCCAGCCAAGGCGCCACCGTCATTTACCATGGCGGAGCAGGAGAGTGAGGCTGAAAGCATCACCAGCTACAGCTCTACAAGCCGCCCAAGCGCCGCTGCAGCATCAGCAATAGCGGATAACGCCACCATTACCGAGGCCGCAAAAGAGCTTCATACCCTGCAACAAGAGCTGCAGCAGGCCACGACCGAGGTGCAAGAGCTCAGTGCTGACCTGCAACAGCAACAGCAACAGCAGCAAAGTACCAAAGAGAGCAAGTGGTTTAACCCACTGTCGGGCGCGCGTCCGGAGATGAGTAACCCTCTGGCCAATCCACAACATCGCGATCCTGGCTTTACACTCTCCAGTGAGGACGATGACAGCGCCGCGGCGGCGCCGCTGACCGCGCCAGCACCTGCGGCTACACCAACCGCAGCACCACCGGCAACGGCACCAACCGCAGCACCATTGGCCCCTGTCCCAGCCGCACCAGCTGCACTAACAGCGGAAACCATCTCCCCAGCGCTGCCAGCGGGCTTTGTGAATACCAGCAGTGAGCAGCCAAGCGTAGCAGCGCCAGTTCCTGCACCTGCGCCAGCCCCAGCCCCTGCTGCCCCGACAGAGGCAGCTGCCAGCCCTGTTGCGCCTCAAGGCGCGCCAGCGGCTGTACCAGCGCCTGTAACGGTGGCTGCTCCTGCTCCAGCACCAGAGGTGGCGCCAGCGCCACAGGCTAATGCTGCCACTTTGGCTGCATCCACTGCTGCTCCTGTGGCTACAGCTGCCCCTGCGCTGGCTATCCCTGTCGCTCCTGTAGTCTCTGATACTAGCCTCGATGACAGCGAGGACTATGATGAGGTCGACCTCGAGGAAGAGGACAGCGAGGAAGTAGAGCTCAATCCAGCTCAGCAGATGATTCACAACTACCTGCTGCGCTGCCATCAGGGCTTAGATGCCTGCACCTACTTTACGGGCCGTGGCTTAAGTGCCGAGGTCGCCACGCGCTTTAACTTAGGCTACGACGCTTTTTATCGCACGCTGCCACAAAACCAGCTCATGACAGAGATGTCTGCGTGGCATATGCAACAGCTCAATAACCTCGAGACTTGGCAAGCGGCCATTATTCCACTAAGTGCTGACAGCTTTGTGGCCTATAAGATTGCTACTGTCAATGCCTCAGGCTTAGCGCTGCCAAGCTCATGGGACTTAGATGAGCGGCGCTACGTCGGCACCATGCAGTGCTTTAATGTGCAGGCTCTCTCCCGCTCCCAGTACAATCACAGCCCTGTCTTTATTACCGGCAGTGAGATTGATGCTCTGTCCTTAGAGAGCTTAAACTTAGCGGCTCTGGCCTTAGGCCACGCCTCTAATGTGGGCTCGCTCATGCTGCACTTACAGCAGCTGGTCGCAAGCCAAAGCCCAGAGGCCTTAAGCTTAAACTGCTATCTGGCGCTGCCTAGCGGCGCGCTGTGGCATGAAGCGCAAGTGCAATTACAGCGCTGCTGTAAGGAGCTCAAGCTCAGCTGCCATGTGGTGGACTTAAACACCCCATACAGCAGCATCAATCTCTGTTTACTGCAAAACCGCACGCTGCTTATCAACAAGCTCTATCACCTCAATGATATTGCTGATGTGCAGCTGCAAAGTGCGGTGGCACCAAGCACGCCGCTTAATGCCTCGTCCTTAGTGTTAAGCCTCGAGAACCTAGCTAAGTTACAGCTATCTCCGCTGCTCTACACTATGGCCAGCCCTGCGGTGGCCTTAAGCCGCTTAGTCTTAGCCTGCTTAGTAGACAACCCACAGCACCAGCTCATTTACGCAGGCTCTAAGATGCAGTGGCAAATGCTCTGTGCCATGCTCACACCACAAAATGGGCAAAATGCTACTGGCGGCAATAACGCTGCGGGAGTTACTGGCAGTGAAGCTGTGGCCTCGGGGGCCTCGGTAAATGCCACGGGTGTCCTGACCCCGCAGCTGCATACGAAGTTTTTAGAGCTGCCACTGAGCTTAAGTGCTGATGACATTGAGCAAACGCTGCGTCACGGCCTTACTATGGCGCGCTTAAATGGCATGCAGGAGCTCACCTTAATGGTGGACACCTTTGCCCTCGACTTAAACCTCTGTGCGCAAATTTCAGCGCGGATAGCGCGTTTGCCAACGGAGTTTGAGATTCCGGTAATGGTGTGGTGCTCGCTGGAGCAGAAGCACTTATTTGAAGGCAATTCGCTGCAGACTATTGAAATGGCACAGGGACAGGAAAACGAGATTGTTTTCCTCACCTTAGACAGTAGCTGTCGCCAGCACCGCTTTTCGACCTTTCAGGGGTACTGATGAGGTCACTCCTTGATGGTCACAAGGTGTGAGCGGAGGGCATTGTTAGGGCACTGACAATGCCCTCTGTCGTTTTAGCTGTGGCACACCACCACATAAGCGCCTGTCGCTCAGAACTCACTGGCCACCCTGAGAATCCAAGGAACGACTGACTTAATAAATGACGGAATTTAGGGCACGCATGTAGGCCCTTCTCAAGATAGGCTAAGGCTCGCTTGCACCTTTTATCTCGAGGTAGGACGTTGCAGCCACGCACCACTATATCCGTCACTTATTAGCTCACTCTTTCCCAACCTGAGTAAGCATGCACAGCGCTCTATCCTCAGGTAATGGCTGCCGCCACAGCCACAACCACAACCACGATGAGGCCCTTTATTGATTCTCCTCTGCGTTAGGTGGCTGCCCAAGCAGCAGTAGCAGCAGCATCGCACCTGCGATCAATCATGGGTGCTTCTGTAGTGGCGTTTGGCGTGATCAACCATGGGGTATTGTTGGTGCCTGATCCCCAAAACTCAGCATAGAGCCACTTTATCTGTACTTGTCTGTATTTTGTTGCCCCCAAGCGGCGCTTAACTCCAACCCAACATGCAACCAACTCTAAGTCAGAGGAGCCAGTACGTTTTGAAGCTTAATCCCGCACAAGAGGAAGCTGTAACCTACACTGATGGCCCCTGCCTTGTCCTTGCAGGTGCCGGTTCCGGTAAAACCCGCGTCATCATCACCAAGATCGCCTACATGCTGCGCAATAACCTCGTTCTTCCCTCCGAGGTTTTAGCGGTGACCTTTACCAACAAAGCCGCAGCCGAAATGCGTGAGCGTATCACCGCCGAAGTGGGCCCCGAGCTGAGCTCGCAGCTTACCATTCTCACCTTTCACTCCTTTGGCCGCATGATCATCAATGAGCAAGCGCAGCGCTTACAACTTAACCGCCACTTCTCGATCTTTGATGAAAACGACGCCATCAAGTCCATCAAGAACATCATCATTGAGGACTACCCCCAGCTCAAGAAAAAGAGCAGCTCCCCAGATTTCTTAAACCACCTCGCCTCCCGTATTTCCATCTGGAAAGGCCAGCTGAAGACGCCACGCTCCTTACAGCGTGAGCCTGAGGTCGACCCTTTTGAGCGAGAAATCTACCAAAAGTACACCGACTATCTGCGCGCTTGCAATGCCATCGACTACGATGACATGATCTTCCTGCCTACACGCTTGCTGCTCTTACAAGAGGATGTACGCACCTACTACCAAAACCGCTATCGCTACGTCATGGTTGATGAGTACCAAGACACCAACCACACGCAGTACTACCTCTTTATGTGCTTAGTAGCCGCCACACAGCGCTTTATGGTGGTGGGTGATGACGACCAGTCTATCTACTCATGGCGCGGTGCCCGCCCTGAGAATATCCAAACACTGGCCACGGACTTTCCTAACCTCAAGGTTATTAAGCTCGAGCAAAACTACCGCTCGACAGCGCGCATTCTGCGCTGCGCCAACAGCATCATTGCCCACAACCCGCACCTCTTTAGTAAGACCCTGTACTCAGCTTTAGGTGAGGGCCCTAAGGTCAAGGTGGTCACCTGCCTCGATAACGACAAAAGCTGTGAATACATCGCCGCCGAGATTTTAGGGCAGCACTTTGATCGCCATGACAAGTGGGATAACTACGCCATTCTCTACCGCTCCAATGCGCAGGCCCGCGACATGGAAAAGGCCATGATGAGCGCCCATATTCCTTGCCGCATCACGGGTGATACCAGCTTCTTTGCCCGTGCTGAGGTTAAGGACATTATGGCGTGGTGTCGCATGCTGGCCAATCCTCATGACGATGCCGCTCTGCTGCGTATCATCAATGTCCCCCCACGGGGTATTGGTGCACAGACCATTAAGACGCTCTGTGAATTAGGCCGCAAGTACAATCGCTGCCTCTACGATTGCATTATCTCGCAGGAGTTACAGCAGCGCCTCACCAAGGCCCAATTGGATGCGGTCAGTGGCTTTTTAGGCATCGTCATCGACATGCGGCACAAGATCTACCACCATCAGGATGTGGAGGTCTGCCACAACCTTGTGGCGCGCTTACACTACGATTCCTACTTAAGGTCAGAATCGGCCTCAGATAACGCCTATGAATGGCGCCTAAAAAACGTCAACATCCTCTTAGGCTGGATTGAGGAGCTGATTACGGGCAAAAAGTCCGCATTTGGGGGCCAAGGCCAGTCGCAACAGGAGCAAATCAGCTTTAGTGAGGCGGTGATGCGCTTGGGCCTACGCGAGATGATGAACCAAAAAGAGGGTGAGGACATGCAGGACGCGGTGCATATGATGACCATGCACGCGGCTAAGGGCTTAGAGTTTCCTTACGTCTTTATCCTCGGCATGGAAGAGGGCACGCTGCCTAACCGCAATGCGGTGGAAGAGAACAACATTGAAGAGGAGCGGCGCCTTGCGTATGTGGGTGTGACGCGCGCAAAACAAGAACTGACCTTAGTGCGGGCCTATCAGCGCAAGCAAAACAACGTCATGACGCTGATGGAGCCGTCGCGCTTTATTGCGGAGATGCCACCTGAGGATCTGACCATTATCGATCTTAGTGCTAAAGAGCAGGTAGCGACGCCAGCGGCACGTAAGGCCGGTAAGGAGATGGCGCTGCAAGAACTGCAGGCTTTTGCGCAGACGATTGAGAACAAGCAGGGCTAACAGCACTTATGTGCTGAGCACTGTTTGCTGTGCTAACGCAGCGCCTTCGGCGCTGACCTCCAATGTGGACAAGGTGAGCAAGCGCTCTTAGCACACTCTCAGCGTAGTTGCTCAAGGTGGCATCATCACCGCGCCTGACGGTGCTGATCTTCAGCGTGGTGGTGATGATGCTGTTACTGTCTCCGGAGTAGCCACGCCTTAAGCCAGCGCTTTCTCTCCCTCTCCCTCGCTGACTCTGCTGTCACCAACCTCATTTGCCCTAAAGCGGCGCCCTTTCCCCACCATAAAGCATCCCACCTGTGCAATGCCCCACGCTTTTTGAACTGAGGCACAAAACACAGATTTTCTTGCTCAGATTAGCCCCTAATGCTACTTCCCCCTGTCTTTGCCCCAAGAAAACGCGCTATCATGATTCCTAATTGTGTATACGAAAAACGTAGTGCCTCGCAGGCTAAAGTGCACAACCTAAAAGCAAGGCTTTAGTCTGTGCCCGCCTGCACAAGCTGCGCTCTGACACGAGCTGACAACTTACCCCCTGAGACAAGGATCAGAGCCAGCGCACTACGACCAATAAAGGAGATGTCATGCTCAAGAACGTCAACCCAACTACGACCAAGGCATGGAAAGCCCTCGAAGAGCACTTTGCCCAAACCAAGGGACGTACCTTAAAGGAGTTATTTGCCGCTGATCCTAAGCGCTTTGAGGAGTTCTCGTTAACCGTAGGCAATGGCGACATTGTGGCTGACTACTCCAAGAACATCATCGATCAGAAGACCGTTGATCTGCTCCTTGAGCTGGCCAAAGAGTGCGGCCTCAAGGAAGACATCGAGGCCATGTTCCGTGGCGATAAGATCAACCGCACCGAGGATCGCGCCGTACTGCACACCGCACTGCGTAACTTCTCCGGTGAGAGCGTGATGCTCGACGGTGTGGATGTCATGGTCGACGTCAAGGCCGTGCTGGCCAAGATGAAGACCTTCTGCGACCGCGTCATTTCCGGCGACTGGAAGGGCTACACCGGCAAGCCAATCACCGATGTCGTTAACATCGGTATCGGTGGCTCCGACTTAGGCCCATGCATGATCACTGCGGCCTTAACCCCATACCACAACCACTTAAAGACTCACTTCGTCTCCAATATCGACGGCACCCAGATCGTTGAGACCTTAAAAGAGCTCAATCCTGAGACCACCTTATTCTTAATCGCCTCTAAGACCTTTACCACCTTAGAGACGATGACCAATGCGCACACCGCTCGTGACTGGTTCTTAAAGAGCGCCGGTGACATCAAGCACGTGGCTAAGCACTTCGTGGCTCTGTCTACCAACGCAAAGGGCGTCTCCGAGTTCGGTATCGACACCGACAACATGTTCGAGTTCTGGGACTGGGTCGGCGGTCGTTACTCCTCGTGGTCTGCTATCGGCCTGTCCATCGCCTTAGCTTGCGGCTATGACAACTTCGAGCAGCTGCTCAAGGGCGGCTATGAGATGGATTGCCACTTCCGCAACACCGACTTTGCCCACAACCTGCCAGTGCTCTTAGCCTTAATCGGCATTTGGTACAACAACTTCTACCACTTCGCCACTGAGGCTATCCTGCCATACGACCAGTACATGTATCGCTTCCCTGCCTACTTCCAGCAGGGCAACATGGAGTCCAATGGTAAGAGCGTCGATCGCGACGGTAACCCTGTTTCCTATGAGACCGGCCCAATCATTTGGGGCGAGCCAGGCACCAACGGTCAGCACGCTTTCTATCAGCTCATTCACCAAGGCACTAAGGTCGTTCCTTGCGACTTTATCGCCCCAGCTATCACCCACAACCCAGTGGGCGATCACCACACCAAGCTCTTATCGAACTTCTTTGCCCAGACCGAGGCTTTAGCCTTTGGTAAGACCAAGGAAGAGGTGGAAGCTGAGTTCTTAGCCAAGGGCAAGAAGCTCGAAGACGTGAAGGAAGTGGTGCCATTTAAGGTCTTTACTGGCAACCGCCCAACCAACTCCTTCTTAGTCAAGGAGATCACCCCACGTACCTTAGGCATGCTCATCGCCATGTACGAGCACAAGATCTTTGTGCAGGGTGCTATCTGGAACATCTTCACCTTCGATCAATGGGGTGTGGAGCTGGGCAAGCAGCTGGCCTTAAAGATCATCCCAGAGCTGGAGAGCAGCGAGACCATTACCTCGCACGACAGCTCGACCAATGGCTTAATTAACGCCTACAAGAAGTTAAAGGCCTAAGACCACAGGCACTAACTTCCATCTAAACGCTACCTCAGGTAGCAAGAGGGCTTGGGGTTGATGCCCTAAGCCCTTTTTCTTTTCTTTCCCTTTCTTTTCTGTTCTTGTTAGATCCCCAAAAGGAGCAGCGATAGCAAGACTACACCACATTCTCGCGCTAATGGCTGGCTCTAGAGATAGCAGCGCTATGCGCCAAAGGCTGTATCCTTGCTTACTTTGGCTTACAATAGAGCCAACATCATCTGCCCTCTCTGCGCGCCAAAGTGATGACGCGCCATACCCGCAGACAGGCACCGCCGGAGTCACACCACATGGATCTAAATGTAGCAGCAGAACATGAGCAAGGACATCAGCGCTTAGTTCAGCTGCTCCCCGCAGACGTCGAGCTCAGTCTCAATGCCATGCACAGCGTCCCCCTGTTTCTTGCTGCTAAGCACTGCAAGCAAACACAGGCAAGCACTGACGCGCCAGAGCAGAAGTACGTTGTGGTGGTACTACCCGGCGGTGGCTATGAGTTTGTTTCCTTTAAAGAGGAGCGCAAGGTAGCACTGGCCTTTGCCGAGCGTGGCTTTGATGCGCTGGTGGTGCACTACCCTGTAAAGTACATCGAAGATGTGCAAAAGACCGGTTTTGGTGTTGGCCCTGAGGCTATGAACGCCGTAGGCGAGGTCATTGACGCCATTCGTCACAACCCAGACTGGGGGCTGAAAGATCGCAAGATCATCCTCTGTGGTTTCTCTGCAGGCGGCCACTTAGCAGCCAGCATGTGTACCCTCTATGACAGCTCCGTACTGCCAGCGGAGAAGTTTCATGGCTCGCTACGTCCTGATGGCGCTTTTCTCGGCTATCCGGTGATCAGTGCTCGTCCTGATCTTGTCCATGAGGTGTCCTTTACCTGCTTTACAGGCAGCAATGAGCCGCAGGTATGGCTGCATTACTCTTGTGAGCGTAACGTCACCTCACAGACGCCACCAGCCTTTATCTGGACAACGGCAGATGACCAGACCGTGCCTTACGGCAACTCTGTCGAGTATGCTAAAGCGCTGTGGGCTGCGGGCGGTAAGGCGGAGCTCGTAGTATTCCCTGAAGGTATCCATGGCTTATCGCTGGCCACACCTGAGGTGGAGAACGATAACGACTTCCCTTACGCTGACAGCAATGTAGCGCGCTGGGTAGATATGGCCGTGGACTTCGCACGGCGCTACATGTAAGCGCTAAAGCCTGAGTAAGTAGCAGCAGCACGTGTCAGCACGGCACGTGTGAAGTCTCCATGTGCTTACGCACATGGCTTCCTCCCGTTTTAATAGGGAGGGTCCTGAACAAGA